>NZ_DASWWZ010000369.1:0-1797 GCF_036405755.1 Schlesneria sp. | reverse complement strand
TTTGACACTGACTTTGTCGCGTGCTTCTTCGCGGGCCTGCTTCCAGTGCTGGCGTGTCAGTTGGGGCCACTGTTCGCACAGGAAGTTTCGGCTGAGGCCGGGAGCGCGGTTGCGTCCGATCATGGCCGCTTCGATGGCGATCGTTCCGGATCCGCAGAACGGATCGAGGAATGGCCGGTCGCGGTTCCAGTAGCTCAGCAGCACCAGCGCAGCCGCAGTCGTTTCACGCAACGGGGCAACCCCCGAATTCGCGCGATATCCGCGCTTATGCAGCCCCGGCCCGGATGTGTCGAGGGCGAGCAGGACCTGATCTTTCAGGATCGAAACTTCGACCTGGTATTCCGTTCCGGTTTCCTGGAACCAGTGGCGGTCATAGCTCCGCTTCAAGCTCTCGACGATGGCTTTCTTGGTGACGGCTTGAATCGTTGGTTCGTTGTGGAGTTGCGAACGAACCGATTTACCGGAGACGGGGAACTTGGCATCGACAGGCAGCCACTCGTGCCAGGGAAGCGCCTCGATCTGATCAAAGAATTGACCGAAATCATAAGCTGGAAACTGGCCGATTTTGACGAGCACTCGATCGGCAGATCGCAGCCACATGTTGCAGCGGCAGATGGCCAGTTCATCTCCAATGAACGTGACACGTCCGTCTTCAATCTGCTGCTCAGTGTATCCCAGGTCGTGCAGTTCGCGCGCAACAACTGCCTCGAGCCCAAACGCCGCCGTCGCAATCAATTCCAGCCGTCGAGTCATTTCCGCGATTCGTAAAACATGAGTGCGTCTGCTCTTAAGAAAGCGTAGTGTGCCACTGTGTCTTCGTGCCAATGCGATGGCAGCAAGAAGAGAGACCTCGATACCGTCACAAACCGAGCCAGACGCATTGGCAGAATGACGACAGACCAAACAAATCCTTCAGCAACACCTTCAGGATCGTAGCGTTTTGTGAATCGATCCGAAAGCGGTTGAAAAGCACATTCCGGAGGACGTCTCGCCCTGAACCCGTATTCTGCATATACTTTTCTGGAAACCTCTGACGAAAAACGACATCTCTGGTCGTGCGGATTTTGATCCGTGTCGCACGTTTTCGCGTATGCTTGTTGCGGATCACCTCCGCCATACCGGGAAGTTTAAGCCGGAGCCGCTAGTCCGCTTTTGAGAGATTCCAAAGGATAGACAATATGAGAAGTAGCAATCCTGTACTGAGCGCCGCGTCAATGGACTCGTTCCAGGGCGAGTTTTTCTCCGCCAGTCAGAGCATGACGATTCAAGGTGCTGCCACGAAGGCACTCATCCTGCTGGGGCTGTGCTTTGGGACCGCATCAATGACATTCGCGATGACCCACGGCGGGAATTCCGCTGCGGCCATGCCGTGGATGATCGGGGGGTTCGTCGGTGCACTGGTGTTCTCGATCGCGACCAGCTTCAAGCCAAACTGGGCACCCGTGACGGCTCCCCTGTATGCGTTGGCGGAAGGATTGCTGCTGGGGGCAATTTCGGGTGGTTACGAACGGATGTTTAACGGGATTGTGCCTCAGGCCGCTCTGGCGACGCTGGGAACAATGGCCGCCATGCTGTTCGCCTACAAAACGGGACTCATCAAGGCCACGCGCGGGTTTGTAATGGGGGTCGGAGCGGCGACCGGCGGGATCGCACTGATGTACCTCGCAGCAATGGTGCTGTCGATGTTCGGCATCCGGATGTCCTTCCTCTACCAGCCCACCATGCTCGGGATTGGAATCAGCGCCGTCATCGTGATCGTCGCCGCACTGAACCTGATTATCGATTTCGCAGCCATCC
>NZ_DASWWZ010000368.1:0-7112 GCF_036405755.1 Schlesneria sp. | reverse complement strand
GGGTGGCGGGCGCGAGTCCGGCTCCGATAGTTGGAAAAACTACATGCGCCGGGCGACCAACACGATTAACTACTCAACACAGCTCCCGCTTGCTCAGGGAATTCAGTTCGACGTATGAGACCCACACGTCACGGAACCAGCCCGAAAGGACTGCGAGAGAACCGAAATGAAAACGCCCCTGATGGGCTCAACAGGACCACCAGGGGCATTTCAATTTCATCGGAATCGAGCGACGCTAGTTCCCGGCGAGTGCCGTGACCAGTCGATCAATCTCTTCCTTCGTTCGCGACTCGGTGACTGCGACCAGCAGACAGTTGTCACGATCTGCCTCGGGAATCCAGTCCAGGCCTGAAATCCGACTCAGCGCTGGACCGATATCAATGTTCGCGCTGGCGGCCTTACGAATTGCCACGTCGGCGCTGTGCTTATACTTCAGGACAAATTCTTTGAAGAATGGCCGACCAAACAGCAGCTCACATCCGTCGATCACTTTAAGCCGATCGGCCGCATAGTGGGCTTTGCGACAACTGAGTTCTGCGACTTCCTTCAAACCGTGCGGGCCCAGCAAGGAGAGATAGACGGTTGCTCGCAATGCCATGAGCCCCTGGTTCGTGCAGATGTTGCTCATCGCACCGGCGCGGCGGATGTGCTGCTCACGAGCCTGCAGATTCAGGAAGAAGCATCGCTTGCCAGTTCGATCAACGGTCTGTCCGATCAATCGTCCCGGCATCTTCCGGACGAACTGCTGACGACAGGCCAGAATTCCCAGGAAGGGCCCCCCAAACTGCAGCGGGATTCCCAGCGACTGGCCTTCGGCGACCGCGATGTCGGCTCCCACATCTCCGGGACGCTTCAGAATTCCCAGGCTGAGAGGATCGAACGAAACCACGAACAGGGCGCCTGACTGGTGAGCCAGCTTCCCGACAGCTTCCAGATCTTCAAGGCAGCCAAAGAAGTTCGGCTGCTGAATGATGACGCAGGCCGTCTGGTCGTTGATTTCTTTTTCCAACTGATCCAGATCGACAGAGCCGCCCGGCGTCGGAACGACAACCAGTTCGGTCGTCTTGTTGACAAGGTACGTCTTCAGCGTTTCGACGTATTCCGGATTCAAGGATCCGGCGACGACGATTCGGCCGGTTCGATTCGTGCATCGCATCGCCATCAGGGCCGCTTCGGCAACGCCGCTTCCACCGTCGTAGAGACTGGAGTTCGCAACGTCCAAACCGGTCAACTGAGCGATCATTGACTGGAATTCGAAGAACGCCTGTAGCGTTCCCTGACTCGCTTCCGCCTGGTAGGGCGTGTAAGCCGTATAGAACTCCCCTCGTGACGCGATTTCATCGACGACACTCGGGATGTAGTGATCGTACGCGCCACCACCCATGAAGCAGGCCCGCGCTGAAGCGCCGATATTACGCGATGCCAACCGGGCGAGATGCTGTTCCAGCTCCAGTTCCGTCAGGGCAGGCGGCAGGTTCAGCGGACCGCGAAGCTGCAGCTCTGCGGGAATTTGATCGATCAGAGTTTGCAGGGAATCAACACCGATCCGATCGAGCATCTGCTGTTGCTCGTCGGGTGTACAAAACAGGTAAGACACTTAAAAAACCTTTGGAAATGGTCAATGACCCGATTGCTCGCAGTGTGACTTGTATTGAGACTGATCGAGCAGCGACGCCAGCTCTGCAGGATTTGCGACTTTTGCCTTGATCATCCAGCCTTCTTCGAACGGGCTGTTGGTCAGCAGATCCAACTCGGCAGAGAGTGCCTTGCCGTCGGCACCAGTCCGTTCGGTCAGCCGCTCGTTCGTTGCAATCACTTCCCCCGTCACGGGAGAATAAAGGTCACTCACCGCCTTGACGCTTTCGACTTCGCCGAACGGCTGTCCCTGAACCAGCTTCTTGCCGACCGCAGGAAGATCAGCAAAGACCAGGTCGCTCAGAAGCTGGGCAGCAAAGTCGGTGATACCGATCGTAGCGGTATCACCTTCGATCGCGACCCATTCGTGAGTCGTGGAATACTTCAATTGTTCGGGACTCATTCAGCAAAGACTCCGTTCGCATCAGCGAAAGTTTTGTTGGTACTGTTTGGTAATGAATTGATCAACGCGATGCCGCCGGGGTCGACGAACACTTCACGCCTATTCTGATTTGCGAGAGCTCAGATCGCAATCCGGACCGCACCCTAGCTACATGGTGTACAGTCCGCAGCAGGAAGATCGTCCTGTGTTTCCAGATCAGCAATCTTGCCGATACGGCGGGCGTGTCGCCCCCCTTCAAATTCTGTGCCGAGCCAGATCTCGATCATCCGGGATGTCAGTCGTTCCCCCAACAGATCGGCCGACAGGCACAGGACATTTGCGTCGTTATGACGACGACTCATCTCGGCGGTCAATTCGTCATGACACAAAGCGGCCCGCACGCGGGGAAACTTGTTGGCGACGATGCTCATCCCAATTCCACTGCCGCAGATGAGAATCGCTCGATCGGCTTCGTTGTCGGAAACGGCGCGGGCACCCTGAGCCCCAAAGTCGGGATAATCCACGATATCCGCGTTCACCGGCCCCATATCGATCGTCTCATGGCCCAGCTCGGCGACCTGGGCAAGAATCCTGCCCTTCACCTGAAAGCCACGATGATCACTGGCGACAACAATTTTCATAAAGAGCGACTCGAATCTCTGGACGGTCGGGAATTCAGGATGCTTCACTGCGACCGAATCATAACAAAAATCTCGGCCCGCGAAGAGTTTACGATCTGAGAGGGACGAGCTGCGAAATTAACATTTTCAGATTTTTCTCGATGCTCTCCTTGCATTCCGCGTAGTCACGCGGACCACCACCATAAGGGTCGGCAATGTCGCCCTGCTCTGACGAAAGCAGTCGAACTCGGTCAGCCAGATCCGGATACAGGTTCAAAATGGATTGACGATGGCCGCGAGTCATCGTCAGGACATGATCGGCGTGTAGCAGAAGTCGTTCCGTGAGTGGCTGGCTTTCGTGATTTCGAAGGTCAATTCCGTCTTCCGCCAGCACATTGACCGCCTCGCGACTGGCCGGCGAACCGCTTCCCGCCGACATTCCCGCTGACAGAACATTAAATCCCAGGTCGATCAATTCTTCGTCCTGACACTTTAATTGTTTGGCCAGCAGTCGGCGAAATAAGGCTTCCGCCATAGGGCTTCGACAGGTATTTCCGGTGCAGATGAAGAGGTAAACCTCACTGCAAAGCCGCTTGAGGGTACATTCCGAAACGACCCCCTGCTCTGAGACGTTCCATTCCTTTTCCGACACGTTCACGACGGTGGAAGGGTCGCCGTATCGACAGGGGCCGTCATCAATAATCATCGATACCCGATCGCCATACCGCGCAGCGACTTCTGCTGCGTTTCTTGGCATGGGACCGTGAAGGGCCGAGACTTCCGAGCTGGCAATCAGCGGGGTCGGGCAAAGCCGAAGTGTATCAATTAACAGGGGATGAGCCGAAACTCGAAACCGAATGCCTTTGTCGTCGGCAAGCAGCGCACGCCGCGCATGTTCCGCCAGATCGTTAAACAAGCCGCTCACCAGCGACTGATTCAGCCCGAGTGTCAGCGGCCCCGGCCAGCCCCTGCGCGCGAGTTTATCTGCATTCGCGGGCAACTTGGGGACATAGTCCCACAGCTCGAAATGAGACTTGAGCAGCAATGTGCGAGGAGCTTGCGACTCGAGAGAAACAAGTTTTTCGACACCCTCGGGGCTCTGCGGATTCGCGACAATCAGATAAACTGTCTCCGTCGGGAACGCGACAAGATCACCTTCCGCCAGGCGATGACACGCCCGGTGGATGGCGTCACGGGGATCGTCGCTTCGGCGAATTTCGACAATTTGCGACATCAAGGGGTTTCCAGAGTCGATGAGTTTCTTCGTCACGACGTTCGTGATGCAAACCAGGATGCAACCAATGCGGTGCTCATGACGATCACCCCAGACGCCAGCGGGCGGCTTCACTCAGACAGCAGTTTATCCAGTAAACGTCTTGGGATCAACCAACCGAGCCCTTCTGATAGTGACAAGTCGTTCACTCACCGCACCTTACGAATATTGAATTCGACAACTTCCGGACGAAAAAACGGACCTTTGCGACCGGGGTGAGCCTGCCACTTCTCACTCCTCCGGGAACACTAAATCGGATTTCCATGAACAGCGATTCCCCTGCATCGGCTCACCTTGTCGGCATTTGCGGAAGCGGCATGCGCGCATTGGCGGAAGTTCTGATGGATCAGGGTTGGTCGCTGTCCGGGTCTGACTTACAACCTGCCCCCCCCGCAATCCAGAAGTTAATGAACCGAGGCCTGTTGTTTCGCCACGGGCACGCAGCTCAGAATATTCCGCCCCGGACTGCCCAACTTGTCTACAGCCCGGCAATCCGTCCCGATAACGTCGAACGAAAAGAGGCGGAACGGCGAGGAATCCCCCAGCAATCGTACAGTCAGAGGGTAAGCCAACTGGCCCGGACTGGAGCAGCCGTCTGCATCGCCGGAACGCACGGGAAAAGCACAACCACAGCCATGACGGCAAAAATTCTGGAGAGAGCAAACCGCCTCTCGGGTGTTGTCCTCGGCGCGGAAATGTGCGATTCAGGCCGCAGTGGCTGGACCGGCCGGGGAGATTTGTTCGTCGCCGAAAGCTGCGAATTTCAGCAGAGCTTTCTCGACTTTCACCCCAGATACAACGTCATCCTGTCTGTCGAGCCTGACCACTTCGACTGTTACCCAACCCTGCCAGCCCTTGAAACCGCCTTCACCCGGTTTGCCTCGCAAACCTGCGGTGACGGTGTGCTGTTGTTTAACGCGGACTCAGAAACCTCCACCTCTGTCGCCAGGCACGCTTCGACATCGGCCCGGCGGGCGTCGTTCGGGACTTCGCTCGCTGCTGACTGGCGGTCGACGGACATCACCCAGACCTCGCGGGGAACAGAGTTTCAACTCCTGCATCACAGCCATCCCATCAGTCGGATCAACCTGCCCCTGCACGGCCTTCATAACGTCGGGAACGCGCTGGCTGCCGCCGCCATCACGGCCGAAATCGGCGTTTCAGTGGAAACGATTCAGCAGGCACTGACTGACTTCCACGGTATACGGCGTCGGTTGGAACGTGTGGGGGAATGCCGGGGAACACAACTGTTTGATGACTACGCCCATCACCCCACGGCGGTCAAAATCACACTGCAAACCCTGCGCGACATCGCAGGGACTGCCCGCCTGTGGTGCGTATTCCAACCACATCAGGTTCTGCGGACAGTCACCTTGATGAACGAGTTTGCTGCAAGTTTCGCCATGGCCGACGAAGTTATCATCGCCCCCGTATATGCGGCCAGGGAATCCGTGAATCAGGAACCACACGCCATCGCCGGGCAGCTTGCGGAACGGATCTCAGCCAATGGCGTGAAGGCCAGGTTCTATCCGTCGCTTGACCAGATCGTGAACACATTAGAGGATGCAATGCGCCCCGGAGATTTCATCGTGACCATGGGGGCTGGCGACATCGACCGGATACATTATGAGTTCACTCGACGCGTTCAATGAAATTCTGCAACGGGACGAACCGTTGGCACCCTACACCTGGTTGCGACTTGGGGGTCCCGCCCAATATCTGGTCACACCCCGATCTGTGGAGGAGTTAAAGCAATTCGTGACTGTCTGTCATGAAGAACAGATCCCCATCCACATTCTGGGGGGCGGATCGAATCTGCTCGTCAAAGATGAAGGGGTCAGTGGAGCCGTCATTCGACTGACCTCCCCGGTCTTTGCAGAAGTGCATATCGAAGGAAACAAGGTACGGGCCGGCTCCGGTGCGCTCCTTTCACGCGTGATTTCGGAGACAGTCCGTGCCGGCCTGTCAGGTTTCGAGAATCTGGCGGGGATCCCCGGAACGATCGGCGGCGCCTTGTGCGGAAACTCCGGGGGCCGACAGGGAGAAATCTCGCAACTGGTCACCAGCGTGACGGGCCTGACCTCCCTGGGCGAAGTCGTCGTCCGCAGTCAGGATGAACTCTCGTTCGATTATCGACAAAGCAACCTGAATGAACTTCTGATTCTCGAAGGAGAGTTTGAGCTTCGCTCCGACGATCCTGAAGCCATCTCACAGAAGCTCAAGATGAACTGGATTGCCAAAAAAGCTGTTCAGCCACTCAGCTCGCAGTCTGCGGGCTGCATCTTCAAGAACCCTCGCGGTCAGCGGGCCGGTATGCTGATCGAGCAGGCGGGACTGAAAGGGACGCGGATTGGCGGTGCCGAGATCAGCGAACGTCACGCCAACTTCATCGTGACGTACCCCGGTGCCAAGTCCAGCGACGTGTTACGTTTGATCGACCTGGTCCGATCGAAGATTTCCGAGCAGTTCGGAGTCCATCTAGAGCCGGAAATCAAAATCTGGTAGCGTTCGCGCGCGTCGAGAGCTGGATTCAGACGCGGGATGCCGTTCGCGCCTTTTGCGGCTTCGGTCGTCGGATCTTGTGATATTAACCGTGTGAGCCGCTTTCGGCGGGAGAGCCTTCCTGTCGTCGAACTGGGTGCGCGCTAGTTGATTCATTGGGCCAGTTTGTCTTCCTCAAAGACGAATTCATCGGATAGGTGATGGGACAATCCTTGTCCCGTAGTCTTCCGCGACAAGGATTGTCGCGGATTTGCCGTTCGAGACTGAAAACACAATCGCAAGGATGCGGTCTATGTCTCCCAAAACAACTCCACTGCGTGTCGCTGTCCTCGCTGGCGGGGATTCGGAAGAGCGGGAAATCAGCCTGAAAAGCGGTCAGGCAGTCGCCGACGCCCTGACCGAGACCGGGCATCAGGTGCTGCAGCTTGATCCCGCCATCGTCGATGTGGCAGGGATCGACTGGTCGCAGTTTGATGTCGCCTTCGTGGCTCTGCACGGCTCTTTCGGTGAGGACGGTCAAGTCCAGCATATTCTCGACGAAGCGGGTGTTCGCTATACCGGAAGCGGCGCCGTGGCATCGCGACTGGCATTCAGCAAGTCAGCCGCAAAAGAGCAGTTTGAACTGTTCGGTGTCCCCACCCCCGCTTTTACAACCATTCACTACAACGATGATCTCAACGAGATTCGCAAAAAAGCAGAG
>NZ_DASWWZ010000367.1:0-14771 GCF_036405755.1 Schlesneria sp. | reverse complement strand
TCATATCGACTATCTTCGTGCTGCGGGGTGTTTCAGCGGCAGCCATGCACCGTCATGAGCACTGCTTGCGACGCACTGCTGAATGAAATACATCCCCTCGACGCCGTCATAAATGTTGGGGTAGATACTGTTTTGTCGATCGAATGATTGACCTGCGGCCCGTTTGACCATGTCGTCATAGGCGAATCGGTAGACGTTGGCAAACGCTTCGAAGAACGCCTCGGGATGTCCGCTCGGCAACCGGCAGGCCGCCTTTCCGGAACCCGTCATGTAGGGTGCATTCGGATCGCGTGTGTAGATCGAGTGTGGCTTTCCGTTCTGGCGGACGATCATCTCGTTCGGATTTTCCTGCCGCCACGAGAGTGCCCCTTTGGTACCGTCGATTTCGATGAAGAGGTCATTTTCACGACCATGCGAAATCTGGCTGGCGGTCACGGTACACAGTCCGCCGTTTTCCATACGGATGATTGCGTGGCCGTAGTCGTCCAGCAACCGGCCCTGTTCGAAGGCTTTCAGGTGGCACGAGACCTTATCGGGCAGCAGCCCGGTCATGAAGCGAGCCAGATTGTAAGCGTGAGTTCCAATATCGCCGAAGCAGCCTGCGGCGCCCGACTTGGATGGATCCGTGCGCCAGGCGGCCTGCTTTTGATCGGATTCCTCCAGCCGGGTGCGCAGCCAGCCCTGAATGTAGTTCGATCGAACCGCCTGAATCTCGCCCAGTTCCCCCGCGAGAATCATCTCGCGTGCCTGGCGGACGAGTGGGTAACCTGTGTAGTTATGGCTAACAGCGAAGACCGCACCGGATTTTTCAACAAGAGTTAGCAATTCTTCGGCCTGCACCAGATCAAACGTCATTGGTTTGTCGCAGATGACGTTGAACCCGGCTGACAGCGCTGCCTTGGCCACGGCGAAGTGCGTGTGGTTGGGCGTGGCGACGGTCACGAAATCAATTCGCTTTTCGGCCGACAGCGCTGCTTCTTTCTTGCAGAGTTCGTCGAACGAGGTGTATGCACGGTCTTCGGCGATGTCATAGGCCGGAGCCGACGCCTTGGCGCGGGCGGGATCCGAAGAGAGTGCACCAGCGACGAGTGCCGCTCGATTGTCCAGCACGGCTGCGGTTGCGTGAACGCGGCCAATGAACGAACCCTGCCCCCCGCCGACGAGCGCCATTCGCAGTTTGCGGTTGAGAGAGCCATTGGTCGTTTCCATGATATGTTCCTCAAGAATGCCGAATCAGGAGTGTGGGAGAGTTCGACTCGAAACGGGTTGAAATGCCTGTCAGAAACCCATTTCGAATGAATTTGGAGCATATCGGCTCGGTCCGCAGTTTGCCATCGATTGCAGGATCTCAGCCTCTTTGGGGCGGTGACTCCCAGCTCACTTGTAAGGCCGGTTATTCGATATCTTCGAGCACCGGGCTGTTCTCCGCACGAAGTTCCCCGTTGCCGGCCCCGGCCAGTTGCTTGATTTCCCGCTGACGTGAGCGCGCTTCAGCGGCTATGATCGGCTGGCGATGGAGACGAATCCTGAGCGGAGTCATCGTGCACGTCTTTGTTTCTGAATATCTCGTGGGTGGAGCATGCGCGGGGGCACGTGTGTCGGCGTCGATGCGACGAGAAGGGCTCGCCATGCTGCGGGCTGTCGCCGTAGACATTGCAAGGCTTCCCGGGACGGTTGTGGTGACAACTTTAGAACCCGGTCTGGCGCTTCCTGATCCGATTCAGACAATCATCGTCGAAAGTGCCGCGGAGGAAGCGAAGTGGTTTGCCAGATTGATTCATGACGTAGACCATGTCCTCGTTATCGCGCCCGAGACTGATGGTCTGCTAGCCGAGCGATGCCGACTTGTGCGAGCCTCACAGGCGGTCTCCTGGAACTGCACGCCCGAGGCGATTGAACTGTGTGGAGACAAACTTCGGTTGTCTCACTTTCTGCAGGCTCTGGGGATTCCCACTCCACGGACGCATCTCGTCGATTTTGCGCAAGAGCCGCAACTCGATGCGGGGCCGATCGTGCTCAAGCCACTCGACGGTGCAGGGTCTTGCCTGACGTTTCTGGTCCGCAACCGGGATGAGTTCCGGCAGGCAGCGGCCGAGTATGAACTTGCAGGCCAAACAGACCACTGCCTCTGGCAACCTTATCTCGCGGGGCGTGCACTCTCGATGGGCTTCAACATCAGCCTCGAGGGGCGTCACGTGGAGTCTCTGCCGATTGCCGAGCAGCGACTGTCAGACGATGGACGGTTTCAATATCGGGGTGGCCTGATTCCTGCAGTCTTACCTGATGCATCGAGAGAGGCCATTCACGAACTGGTGGTTCGCGTCTATCGTGCGATCGACGGCCTGGCAGGGTATGTGGGGATGGACCTGGTACTGACCCCGGAGGGGGAACCGATTCTCATCGAGATAAACCCACGTCTGACTACATCCTATGTGGGGTACCGAAGGGTCTGTCCGAAACTGCTTCCTTGCGATTGGCTGCCGCATCGATTTGAAACATCGCATCTGCTCAAACCGAGTGAAGAAACGCTCGACAAGCTGGAATTCACGCCGGAATGTTAGCACCGTCATATCATTGTTTTTTGTTGTGATAAGACTTTTAAATTGATTCATATCAGGCCATTAACATGTAAGACGATTTAGTTCCGCATGTTTCGTTTCAGGCATTGACATTTAGGGGCAGGGAAATCAACCTCAACTTCAGCACGCCCGGCTCCGGCGGTTTAGTCAGGTTGCCTGTACTTGCTCTTTAATTCGAATGGATCTCGTTTCATGCCACGTGTTGTGATCGTTGGAGGTGGTTTCGCGGGTCTGAATCTCGCCAAGGGACTGGGCAACGTTGCCGATCTCGATGTGACATTGCTTGATCGAACCAACCATCATCTTTTTCAGCCACTCCTGTACCAGGTTGCCATGGCGGGGCTGAGCCCTGCAGAGATCGCTGCGCCGATTCGCAGCGTGCTCGCCCGGTACCGCAACGTCCGTGTCCTTCAAGGGGAAGTCCAGTCCGTTGACGTGCAGCGACAATGCGTCTGCGCGGACTTTGGAGAAGTCGGATATGACTACCTCGTGCTCGCGTGCGGCTCACGACACAGCTATTTC
The DNA here is from genome assembly GCF_036405755.1 of Schlesneria sp. Lineage (NCBI taxonomy): Bacteria > Pseudomonadati > Planctomycetota > Planctomycetia > Planctomycetales > Planctomycetaceae > Schlesneria > Schlesneria sp. The sequence goes on along the minus strand of NZ_DASWWZ010000367.1, from coordinate 11,670 downwards.
GGTCATGACGAATGGGAAGAGAACGCACCAGGACTGAAAACGCTTGAGCAGGCGACCGAGATTCGGCGACGGGTGCTGTCTGCCTATGAAGAGGCGGAATGCAGCACTTCGCCGGAAGCTCGCAAGCGGTTGTTGACGTTCGTGGTTGTCGGTGGAGGCCCGACCGGCGTGGAACTGGCTGGGGCGATTGGTGAAATGAGCCGATTTACTCTCGCTCGAGACTTTCGCAACATCGACGCCGCTTCGGCCCGTGTCGTTCTACTGGAAGCCGGGCCCCGCATTCTGAATATGTTCAGCGAGAAGTCGTCGTCGCGAGCGGCGCGCGATCTGGAGCAACTCGGGGTTCAGATCTGGACCGGAAGTGCTGTCACCAAAATCGACGAAGACGGGGTAGAAATTGGCAACGAAAGAATTTCGTCAGCTACCGTCCTCTGGGCCGCAGGGGTGAAAGCCTCGTCACTCGGGCAGGCGGCGGGGTTTGAAGTCGACCGGCAGGGGCGTGTCGTCGTGGAACCGGACCTGAGCGTCAAAGGGCATCCACGAGTCTTCATTGCGGGTGACCAGGCGAGTTTCACGCATCAGACAGGGCGGCCGTTACCCGGAACAGCGCCCGTTGCCATGCAGCAGGGACGCTATCTCGCTCAACTGATTCGTGATGATCTTGCGGGACGAACGCGAAAGCCATTTCAGTTCGTGGATAAAGGGCAGATGGCGACGATTGGACGCAGTCGCGCTGTTGTGGAGGTGGGCGGTTACAAACTGGCTGGCTTCTTTGCCTGGGTGATCTGGCTGGTCGTTCACATCTATTACCTGACCGGGTTCCAGAACCGGTTTCTGGTTGTTTCGAAGTGGGCCTGGTCGTATTTGTCATTCCGCCGCGGTGCCCGTCTGATCGTGACCAAGGAATGGAGATTCAACGCCCCGCGCGAAAGGCCGGCGGTCCCCGAGACGACGACTCGTTCTTAAGTCCTCACCACTTGAAGTTCAGGCGAGCGCGACCCCGAACAATGTGAAAGTGGCTGCGAGATTCTGTGGAACGGTCGATGAAGCCGTTTCTTCAGTTCAGCCGATCTTTGACCCGGACAGCACGGTCTGCACCGTGCTGTCCGCTTGAGTTGTGCGAGTCAGTTTGGTTGTGAGCTCACGGGGCGCTGGCTGATCCGGTCGGGCTTGGGGAGCTCGCGACTGTTCGGGTCGGGGCGCCGCTTGAGCAGTTCCGAGAGCTGGAACTTTGCATACGGTTGTTCTGCGGCAGGCTTTTTGTCGGATGTCGCGTTGGCAACCCAGAATTTCGATGTCGCCGGTTCGAACAGAACATTGTGCAAGTTCGACTTCATCGCGATGGGGCGGTCCATCAAACGGAGTGCACTTTCTGCGGTAAAGGTTCCGTAGCCCGTTTGTGCCTGTCGAGTCAGTTCCTGGTAGCGGTCGCCAGCAGAGAGCAGCACACAATCCTTGACCGGATTGGGTAGCAGGGGATGTGATTCCCCCGGCTTAATGACCGAGAAGACATCCCATGAGGCTTCCATCCCGACTGCTTCATTCGTCTGGCCATCCGCAATCACGTAGTAGTACTGGCAAGTGCGGGGGCCATCCCGAAATGTCGCAATCGCCTCTTCGAGCGAACTGGCTGTCTCCAGGGCATCGCGTACGAGCAGGGCCATCGGCCGGCCATTCCAGTGTCCCAGTCCCCCGCCTCCCATTTCCCCCACGGAGATCTGTTCGATATTCATCCCGGTGACCGAGCCGATGAAACCCGCATAACTCACATTGACCCATGGCAACCGACCATCCGGTTCATAGACGACAATCACGGCATGGTCCTGCAGTCCCCAGTCGATGGCGTAGTCGAGCACCCGCCCGTGCAGCAGGTTCCCGTTCTGCGTGGCTGACTTGGCGAGTGCGAAGCCGCTGCAATGAAACAGTTCTGGAATGAAATTCCCCGCGCGCACGTCCGCTACGGGAAGGCCGGATCCGGCCGCCAGCCCGTCCATCTCTTCAAAGTAGCGGGGGGCTACATGAGGTTGTTGAAACGCCACGATCATGTCGATCGCCGTGCGTGGCGTGACCTTAATCGGCCCGAAGTCAACCAGTTTGACCTCCTCTGCCTTATCAACAAGAATTGCCTTCATATTCTGGCGGCAATGTTCCCGCAGTAATGCCCCGTGCTGAAACCCCATCTCGTAAGGGGTTCCCTTCAGGTGAAGCACCGGGTATCCGTCGATGGTTTCCAGCCACCCCTGTCCGCACCGTGCAATCGTCAGTGCGGCCTGTTGTTCCCGTTGTTCGGCGGGAGCTGACTGGGCCTGCAACGGGTCGACCGAGGAGCTGACGAAGAGCGCCACGAGAGCAAGTTGCAGAATACCACTACGGTGAGAAATTCGGATCACGACCGGGCTCCTGAGCAGGGGGGATGCGTGAGGTGAATCGACCTCTGACATCCTAAAGCAAGACGGACACAGAGAGTAGACTACTGGGCCGAATCGACCTGCTTCCCCAAACCTCGGTCGCCTTCCGGAGAAGGTCTAGAGGGCTCCGGCGAGCGATTCCACGGTTGCCACGATATCCGCTGCAATCTCGTCGATTGTTCGCAGGCCATGCGGCGATTCGCAGGGAATCGTGGTCCAGTTCGGCCCCGTCGCCAGTTCCAGATAGACCGAACGAACCTGGTGCAGGTAGTCGGTATCCGCTTCCTGGAGGTCGGCGCTTTTCTCAGTGTAGTCCCGTTTTGATTTGGCCGCGATCAGTTGCTGAGCCAGCGGGACATTGATGTCCAGAAAGAGATTTCGATGAGCGTGGGGAAGTTGATAGATCGTGTGTTCGAGATGCAGAATCCACTCGATCAACTTTGTTCGCTCTTGTCCCGTCGACTTCGCTCCCTGATGAGCCACATTCGACGCGACGTAGCGATCGAAAACGACGATCTCGTGACTGGCGATGGTCTGCTCGATCAGTTCCCGCGATTCGAAGCGGTCCCCAGCGAAGAGGAGTGACGCGAGCAGCGGGTGGACGGTTTCGAGGGTCCCGAATTTGCCGTTGAGAAACTCACCGATCTTCAGTCCGAACTGGGTCTTTTGATAGCGTGGGAAACTGAGCAGCGCGCTTTTGCGGCCCCTGGCAAGCAGATAAGCATGGAGTTTCGCGGCCTGGGTCCCTTTGCCGGACCCATCGATTCCCTCAATGGCAATAAGCAGACACAAATTCGCAGACCCTTCAATTGTGCGTTGATCAATTCCACTTCGACAGATTGTGCTCGGCGGTCCGCAACTGTTGCAGGAGCATCGGACGATCTTTGTTCAGACAGTCCTTCAAGCACTTCTGCAAGAGATCGACCGCCACGCCGGGACGGTTTGCTTTAATTGCAATCAGGGCCAGGTCACGTCGCTGATCGAACGCCTCGTTATGCAGTGCCAGTAACCGACACTGGACACGCCATGCCTGTTCCCAGCATTCTTGCGTCACATGCAGCGCCTTCAGGTTATTCAACATTCGAATAACCACTTCGCGAGGGCGGGCTGGTTCCAGCGATCGTTCAATTTCTTCGCTGCTCAGACCACTCAGCGACTCGATCCATTCGATGCAGTCGTCGTAGTTAAGGACCTCACCCGCGTGGAACGCGTTGATGAAGAACGGACCTTGAATGGTGTCAATGCGGGTCAGAAAGTGCATGGGGGCGGCAACGCCGTTCAGTTCGATTCCGGCACCTTGCGCGACTGCCACGTAGACCATCGACAGGCTGATCGGAATGCCGACACCCGTCTCGATCACCCTGTTGATATAACTGCTTTCGGCACGTAAGTAAGCGTCTTTGTCCCCGTGCAACCCGTGGGTACCCGCCAGGCAACGTACGAGTTCATTCAGCACATCCCGGTCGGATCTCAAGCGAGTGATGTGGCTACGGAGCTCACTTGAACGCCGGTTGATCCATTCCAGGGTATGGTCAAAGTTCAGGTTCGGTTGGGCGTCTCGCGCCAACTCGAGCGACACGCGTATCAGATCCACATCCTGTCGGCGTGCCAACAGCTTGCAGAATTCGTGATCGGCAGTGAATCTGGTGTCAACGGGCATCGGACGAGTGTCCAAAAGGATTGGTAGACGGCATTGATCAAATTCTACGGTTTAAGGGGGAATACGTCGAGATGGACTATTTCCAAACAACGAATCAGCGTGAGGCGATCCGATTTGCATAAGTGGATTCCAGCCGCGACAGGTGGCTCAATGAGAACGTGGCCGCTGACGCCGGTGAGTCTTTCAATGAAGCCGATGAACTGCCCAAGTGGTGAATGTTTTCGATCCACACTTGGCGCCGTCTTGAATTTCCCTCGGAAAAGCAGCGGCTCCGGTCTCTCGTCGGGGTGTCGTTCGACTCAAATGGTGAATCCGCCGGGACGGAAGCTGTGACGACGAGAGTGCTGTGTCAGGTTGTCAGACGCCTCTGTCATTCCGTCGTTCGAAATGATTAAAGTGGTCCGTATCACGCGACGGACTTTCGCACCGAACGCGAACGATTGGGGGGGCTGGTTGATGACGATGACACGTTGGTTTTTGCTGCCATGGGCGATTGCGTTCGCAGCTCTACTGGCCGCGCCGGTGCAGGGAGAAGGAATCAAGGTCACCAATCACGAGTCGGGTTCGACAATTCGGTATCCCGTGGCGCTGCTGCGCGGGGAGCTGAAAGATCGATCGGCCAAAGAGGTCTTCGTTGAGAACAGGTCGTCTCAAAGACCTTCACGGCAAATCGCCGGTGTTGCCCTGGACGGGAATTTCCGAGCACTCGCAGAACTGGTGCCCGGTGAAAACCAATTGCGCGTGAGTGCGGGATCGAACGCGATCGAACTTGTGCTGCACTATCAGCCTCAGACGAACCCCTATTTCGTGCGAGTCATCTACATGACCGACAGTAGCGGGGAAACTGACTACCAGTCGCAGTTCGACGGGGATCCGCAGAACTATGACGACAAACTTGATACCGCGATCAAGCTGCTGCAGACGTTCACCGCAGAGCGGCTGAACGATATCGGCCTGGGGCGACATACATTCAATCTTGAGTTTGATAATCGTGGTCGGATCAAGATTCATACTCTCAAGGGAGAGAAGCCTGCCTCCTATTACTACGGGTTGAGCGATAACGACTGGTACGGCCATGTCAACGAGTGGGTTGGCCATCAATTTCCTGATTCCCATTCCAAGAACATTGTGATCGCAGCGTACACTCGGTTCGATCCGGTCCAGAAGAAAGTCTTCGCCCATACGGCGCTCGGGGGAGGCAAGCTGGGGTTGTTCGGTGGTGGAAGTATCTTCACGTGGCCGAGTACCCTGCAGGACTCTTTTCGTGTCTTCGGAGATGAGACCCCGATCGACGCAGAAAAAGTTCACGAAGACAGTGCCGGACGCAAGACCGTGTGGGCCACGGCTGCAACCACGATGGGGGCGACGCTGCATGAAATGGGGCATGCATTCGGGCTGCCGCACTGTACCGACAATCTGTGCATCATGACACGCGGCTTCGACCATCTGAACCGGGCTTTCACGCTGATCGAACCACGCAGTCAACACAACGAACAACCGATCCCCTTCGCAGATCGGGATGTCGCTTACTTTGCCCCGGTCAGTGCCGCATCCCTGCGCGCAAGTCGGTGGTTTCAGCTCGATGAACGTCGGTACGGGACCGAACAAAAATGGCCGACGTTCCGTCTGGATCGGTCCACAGGTGACTTGCGGGTTCGAGCGGAGCGGGGGGTGAGGTACGTCTCGTTCTCGGTCAACGATGATGCTCGTGGGTTCCGTGACTTCTGGTCAGAGGGGACGTCACCCCCGAAAGAAGTTGTGCTCAGTGCCGACGAGATCAGGCAACTGGCCCCGGGAAAAGATTGGACGGTGAATGCTATCGATGATGAGGGGGAAAGTCGTTCCCAAAGTCTCTCGCAACTCCAGCAGGCAGGGAACTTCATCCGCACCTGGCGTTTCGCGAAAAAGTGGCTCCCCTGGACCGATCATCAGCAATTTCCAGCCGCAACATCGTCTACGCTGACTGAAATCCAACGAAAGGCACTGGCCGCCCCGGTTGTGGAGAGCGACGAGGCATTGATCGATTTCGAGCCTCACTTTCCCAAGGAAAATCGTGTCAACGTGGCGGGCTATGCGGCGCTGAGATTCAATTCGCCGGAACGCCAGACGGTCAAACTGCTGACCGGCAGCGACGACGGCCTGCGGATCTGGCTCAACGGTCACATCGTCCAGGAAAAATTGGCGCTCCGCTCTGCGAGACCCGATGACGATGAAGCATCGATTGAATTGCGGAAGGGAGCCAATCTGTTCCTGGTTGAGGTCTCTCAAGCGACTGGAGGCTGGGCACTTTATTTCCGGCTGGTAGACGCAGAGTCTCGCCCGCTGCTGATCGACTCGAAAGGAAACCTGATGCCGCAGGCCGAATCCTCAGCAGTCCCTGTGCAATGATGACCATTTGAGTTGGCAGGTGCCTGCTTGCTCACAACGGTCGCAGCACCGTCGTAGCGAAGAAGACCGTAGCAGATCCTGTGCTCTGAAACCTGGTGAGTTATGCTCGTACCACCCTCTGTGTGGATCTGATTCTCATCCAGAGGAGCAGCAGATGGCATTGCGAACTGTCATTCTCCCCGGGAGAGGTTTAAGATGTCTGCTTCCAGTGCGCGATCAGGTCTAGCGCGTATCCCTTTGCTTCCATGGCGAACGATGTGAATGGTCGACCCGTCGCGACGTGATCGAGTTGGTCTCGGTTTGATTGGCCTCGGGCCAAGCTGGGAACTGCTGTATCGACCCGCGATCGAGCGATTGCAAAAACGGTTAACCATTCGGCTTGCCTACGACACGGTTGAAGCCCGGGCTCGCTCAGTCGCGGCCGATTTTGAAGCAGAGCCGGTTGGCAGTCTGCATCAGATGCTGAATCGCCCCACGCTACAGGGACTGCTCATTCTTGATCCCGGCTGGCTGGGGGCAGGGGCCCTCGACTGTATCGCGCGGAGCGGCAAGCCTGTCTACCTGGCTTCACCCATCTTGCGCCGGGCCGCAGAACTGCACCGCCTGCTGCGAGAACAGTCTCCCTCAGCGGACTCGGGCAGCTATGCAGTCATTCCCGATGATCGCTGGATGCCGGAACTTCGACTCCGATTTACTCCTGCCAGTTGCCGCTTGCGTGAGTTGATCGCCACCCGGCTGGGCCCGGTGAAAGAGATCCAGGTGGGCTGTAATCTTGACGCCGATCCACTTGAGATTGCTCACATCGTCGACTGGTGTGCGGATCTGATGGGGCAGACGCAGGTCGTCACACAGGCCAGCGATGGAAGCGAGTCGATCCGTTTCGAGTTTGCTCCATCGGGAAACAGTCCACGTCATCGCACGGCCCGTCTGCGTCAGTCGTCAGGTGGGTTGACTTGCGAAGTCACATGTGTCCGCGGACGAGCCGTTCTGCGGGATCGCACTTATATTCGCTGGGAAGCAGCCGAGCAGGCGGCAGAGGAGCATCTCCATGACGAACGGTCAGAGATTGAAATCCTGATTGATCAGTTCTGTCGTCGGGCAGTCGGGGGCTTAAACCCCGTGGGGCGTCTGGAAGAGTTCTCGCGCGCGATGCGGATCGTGGAATCACTGCCGCACCGTCGCTGACCAGAAAACGTTTCGAAAGCTGGCCTGATTGCGACTGTTTTCCACCGACACGCCTCGGAGGATTCACATTCCGGTTCCATCGGAAAAGAAAAAGGGAGTCTGCTTGCTGGCAGACTCCCATGATGATTCGTTTTATTCCCCTTCCGATTCCGCGGCGGGGGCGAAGCCCCGTCGGAGTGTGTTTTCGGTCACGTTGATCGGGATCAGGAAATGTTTGAGGTAGTCGGGACCACCCGCTTTGCTGCCGATACCGCTGAGCTTGAATCCGCCGAACGGTTGGCGACCGACGAGTGCGCCCGTGATTGGACGGTTGAGATACAGGTTACCCACCGCGAATTCCAGCCGGACCCGCTTCAGGTTCGCGGGGCTGCGGCTGTAGCATCCCCCGGTCAGCGCGTAGTCTGTTCCGTTGGCAATCGTCAGTGCTTCGGTCAGATCTTTCGCTTTGAAGACGACCAGAACGGGTCCGAAGATCTCCTCCTGGGCGATCTTGGCATCGGGAGGAACGTCCACGAAAATGTGCGGACTGATGTAGAAACCTTCTGACGACAGGGCGGGATCGACTTCTCCCAGCACCAGACTTCCTTCGGTTTCGCCCTGTTCGATGAACTTCAGGATGCGTGTTGCGGCTTCTTCGTCAATGACGGGACCAATGTCGGTCGCAGGATCCTCGGCGGGACCGACCTTCAACGATTTCGTTGCTTCGATCAGTCGAGCGAGGAATTCGTCGTAAGCGTCTTCCAGCACGATCGCTCGTGAGCAAGCCGAACACTTCTGACCGGCATAGCCAAACGCACTTTGAACGACACCCACAACCGCTTCATCCAGGTCGGCATCGTTGTCGACGATGATGGCGTTTTTGCCTCCCATCTCGGCGATGACGTGCTTGACGCCGAGCTGCGAAACGTGTGGCGCCGCAGCCTGCTCATTGATCATCAGGCCGACCTGGCGTGAGCCCGTAAAGGCGATGCAGTCGACGTTGGGGCTGCCGACCAGTTCGGGGCCTACGTCTTCACCTGATCCCGGCAGGAAGCTGAGCACTCCATCGGGGACACCTGCGGCCTGAATGATTTCCAGCAGCTTTGCTGCCACGACAGAGGATTGTTCTGCCGGCTTCATGATGACCGTATTGCCTGTCACCATGGCTGCGGCCGTCATCCCGGTCAGAATGGCCAGCGGGAAGTTCCATGGAGCGATCACCGCCACGACACCTCGCGGGCGGTAGAAATAGCGGTTCTCTTCCCCCGGCAGGTCGACGTTTTGCGGAGCGTCGAGCTCGCGCATCTGCTGTGCATAGTACATGCAGAAGTCGATCGCTTCGCAGACATCGGCGTCCGCTTCGGCCCACGGCTTACCGCATTCCACGACTTCCCACGCGGCCAGCTCATACCGCCGTTGCCGCATTTCATTCGCCATCAGCTCCAGGTATTCAGCCCGGTATTGGACTTCTGTCCGCGACCAGCTCTGGAATGCCCGGCGTGCGGTATCGATCGCCAGAATGGCATCGTCGGCCGTGGCCGCGGCGACCTTACCGACCACCTGCTGCTTATGCGAGGGATTGCGAGAAAGGAGCATTGGTCGCGCGTGGATCGCCTTGCCCCCGATGACGATGGGATAATCGCCACCCAGATCCGACGAAACTTCGTCGATGGCTTCCTCCATGGCCTCGCGGACCTCATCGCGAGAAAAGTCGGCGACGGGTTCATTCGCAAATGCAGGTCGAGGTGGTTTCTTCTTCGGCGGCGTCGTGGCACCAACGTGGGCAGGTTTCATCAGCAAATCCTCGATCTTCACATTTTCATCATAGCTGTGACGCAGGAACGAATCGTTCGACGTGTTTTCAAGTAGTCGTCGTACGAGATAAGCCATTCCCGGCATCAGTTGTCCGAAGGGAGTGTAGATACGGACGCGATGTCCGATCTCGCTGAACGCCCGGGCCTGCTCCTCGGCCATGCCATACAACATCTGAAGTTCGAACGCCCCTTCCGGCACGTTCAACTGTTTCGCACAGGCAATTGTATGGGACAGGCTCCGCAGGTTATGGCTGCCGAAGGCAGGTCGAAGAACGGTGTAGTTTTCCAGCAGCTGTTTCGTCAGGCGTTCGTAAGAATCGTCCGATTGCCATTTCTCTTCGAAGACCGGGGTCGGCCAGTTCTGGCTTTGGGAGACTACTGTTTCGTAGTCCCAGTAAGCCCCTTTGACGAGGCGAACCCAGACGGGGGTCTGGCGCTTTGCAGACCATTCCAGCAGTCCGGCGAGGTCTCGCTCGGCGTCAGGGAGATAAGCCTGAATGACAATGCCGACGTCAGACCAGTCCCGGAATTCGTCCTCGAGCAACGTCTGCTTAAAAATCTCGAGGGTCAGATCTTTATACGCGTACTGTTCCATGTCGACGTTGAGAAACGCCTGCTGCTCTCGCACCTTTCGCAGCAGCGGGCGAAGACGCTCTTTGACCGCTGCTGCCGTCCCCGCCGCGTCGACCGGGCGGAAGCGGCTGACGAGTGCCGACAACTTGATGGAAACATTCACACGGGGAATGGCACCGATATGGTCGTAATCGGTCTGCGCATTTTCCGGCCAGGCGTTTACGACAGGCGCCAGACCATCGATCAGTTCGAGGTACGACTGCTGGTAGGCTTCGGCTTCGGGTTCGCTGATGACCGCTTCTCCCAGCAGATCGAGCGAGAAGGCGAAACCCTGCTTGCGCAGACTGGTCACTGCGGTCAGCACTTCGCTGACATTCGAGCCTGCGATGAATCGTCGGGCCATTCGTGCCGCGTTGTTGCGGGCATTGTAAGCCAGTGCGCGCGACAGAACGGATTCGGGCGACAGGTGCTCAACGCCAAAGCGGACCATCTCAATCGCGATGGGAAGGTGTTCTTTGACCTCCTGAAAATATTCCTGCAGATGTCGCGTCACGTCGCGGTGCGTCTTCAGTCGCGGAAGGACGTCGACAAACCGGAACATCTGAACTTTCAGCGATTCATCGGCCATCGCCGCGCCGAGGATGCGGTCATCCCACCAGCGACGTTCAAACATGGACGGGCGTCGACGGGAAAGGTGTTCCCAGATGTACGTACCAAGACGGTGCGTCTCGGCTTCGACGGCTTCCACATCCCATGCTGAAGCGGGAACGGCAGGCTGCTCGTCGGACGACAGCTTTGTCACCGCGGGCTGCGGCGCTTCATTTTCAGTGAGTTTTCGAGCGGACTTTTTGGCCAAAATCGCATCCGTGCAAGTCGGAGAAGATTATGAAAATCATGCAGAAACCGCTCCGACGGGACATCATTCGGAGGGGCCAGCCGGACTTCGGCGGACCCCAATTCTATGCGAGGGCCGACATGATTGGGTAGAGTGCATCTCAAAATGAACCGATTCGGTAATGAGATTGCCAGAATCTCGAAATTCCGAGATGTGACATCCATCTCTTTGACAGGAAAGTACGATCATGGCCGTAATTCCACACCCCTTTTCCAATCAGCCTGTGACGCATTGGATTGCCTTGTTTTCAGATGCCGAGTCTGCAGAAGAACGTCTGCGAGCCCTCCAGGCTATCGGGTTGCTGGGGTCTGCAGAAGAAGTCAATCGGCTGGCACAACAAGGGCTGACCGACGCTGATTCAACTGTACGGGCCGCTGCTGCCAAGTTGCTCGGAACACCAGGTCCACTCGACGCGGGTGCCGCAGAGACTCCTTTGACGATGCTGCTTGAAGATGAAGATCCGGACACGCGATTTGAAGCGGCCCGGGCACTTGTTCGTCGCAAATCCCCTCAACAGGCGAAAGCGGTTCAGACGCTGTTCTCGTTCCTCGGCGAAGAGGAAACGCAGCCTTTGATGGTGGCAGCGACGGTGGATGCGGTGGTGGAAGCGGATGAGTTGAGCGCGTCGGATCTGGAGCGGTTTCTGCCGTTGCTCGAAAGTCGCTTCGAGACAGAACGGGGTGAGGTGCGCGAAGCCGTGGCTGCGGCATTTGTTCGCTGGCCGGGACTTTGTGAGAATGTCATCGAGAAGTTGCTGCCACTCCTTGA
>NZ_DASWWZ010000366.1:0-13529 GCF_036405755.1 Schlesneria sp. | reverse complement strand
CCACTGAAACACTGCAGTTCATGCTCGTTCCGATGATCACGACGAAGAAGGATCCCATCGGATCGATGGGTGATGACTCAGCACTGGCGTGTATGAGCGACCAGCCCCGTCTGATCTACGATTACTTCAAGCAGTTGTTTGCACAGGTGACCAACCCCGCGATCGACAGCACGCGGGAAGAAGTCATCATGTCGCTGGAGTGCTACATCGGCCCCGAAGGCAACGTCCTCGATTCGACCGAAGGTCAATGTCATCGCCTTGCCGTTCCGCACCCGATTCTCACGAATGAAGAACTGGCCGCAATCAAGCATTTGAACTATCGCGGCTGGAAGACCAAGACGATCGATATCACCTATCCGAAGTCTCAGGGACCGAAGGGCCTGAAGTGGGCTCTCGATCGGATCTGTGGCGAAGCGCGTCAGGCGATCGTCGACGGGTATAGCCTGATCGTCCTCTCGGACCGTCTGGCGAGTGCCCATCGTCTGCCTGTCAGTGCCTTGCTGGCGACGGGAGCCGTGCATCATCACCTAGTCCACAACGAAGAGCGGACCCGTATCGGGATCGTCGTCGAGACTGGCGAAGCCCGTGAAGTCCATCACTTCTGCCTGCTGACCGGGTACGGCGCCGACGCCATCAATCCTTACATGGCATTCGAAGCCCTGTGGCAGTTGCAGGATGAAGGGGAACTGTCCGGGGAATGGACCCACGAGCAGATCACCGCCGCTTATCGCAAGGCGACGAAGCAGGGGATCCTCAAGGTGATGGCCAAGATGGGGATCTCGACCCTTGCCAGCTACAAGGGTGCCCAGATCTTTGAAGCGGTGGGGATCAGCGAAGACGTGATCAACAAGTGCTTCCGTGGGACCCCCAGCCGAATCAGCGGTGTCGGTTTCGAGATCCTCGGTGAGGAAGCATTCCGACGTCACGAACTTGGCTATCCGACGCGAGAAAATAACAAGCTTCCCGTGCTTCCCAACTTCGGACTTTACGCCTGGCGTTCCGCCGGTGAAAAGCATGCGTGGAACCCCCACAACATTGCCAACATCCAGCGAGCAGCCCGGCAGGGAGACAAGGCGGCTTACAAAGAGTTTTCGAAGATGGTGAATGAGCAGACGACACGTGAGTGTCATCTGCGAGGGATGCTGAAGTTTAAAGAGGGGCTGACACCTGTTCCTCTGGAAGAAGTCGAACCCGTCGAAGCCATCCTCCGTCGCTTCTGCACAGGGGCGATGAGCTATGGTTCGATCTCTGCTGAAGCCCATGAAACGCTGGCGATTGCCATGAACCGCATCGGCGGCAAGAGTAACACCGGCGAAGGGGGTGAAGACTACAAGCGTTTCAAACCCGAACCCAATGGTGACTCGAAGCGGTCGGCCATCAAGCAGGTCGCGTCCGGTCGATTCGGTGTGACAAGCTGGTATCTGACCAACGCCGATGAGCTGCAGATCAAGGTTTCACAAGGTGCCAAGCCTGGTGAAGGGGGCGAACTTCCCGGCTTCAAGGTCGACAAGATCATCGCCGCAACCCGCCATTCAACTCCGGGCGTCGGCTTGATCAGTCCTCCTCCGCATCACGACATTTATTCGATCGAAGACCTGTCACAACTGATCTTCGATTTGAAGAATGCCAATCCCTCCGCCCGTGTCAGTGTGAAACTGGTCTCTGAAGTGGGTGTCGGAACGATCGCGGCGGGTGTGGCCAAAGGTCATGCCGACAAGATCCTGATCTCTGGAGACTCGGGCGGAACGGGAGCCTCACCGCTTACCAGCATCAAGCACGCCGGTATGCCGTGGGAACTGGGAATCGCCGAAACCCACCAGACACTGGTCCTGAACGACCTTCGCAGTCGCGTGCGGCTGGAAACCGATGGTCAGCTCAAGACGGGTCGCGATGTGATCATCGCCTGTCTGCTGGGCGCCGAAGAATTCGGGTTCGCAACGGCTCCACTCATCACGATGGGCTGCATCATGATGCGTAAGTGTCACTTGAATACCTGCCCGGTCGGGATCGCGACTCAGGATGTCGAGCTTCGCAAGAAGTTCACCGGCCAGCCCGAGCACGTGATCAACTACCTGTTCATGGTCGCCGAAGAAGCACGCGAGATCATGGCGTCACTCGGTTTCCGGACGATCGACGAGATGGTCGGACACTCGGAAGTGCTCGAATACGACAGCTCGATCAACCACTGGAAACTGAAGCACCTGGATCTGTCCCAGATCCTGACACCAGCGATCAAGCCGCACGAAAACGTTCAGACCTACTGCACGATTCCACAAAACCACGGGATCGAGCTGCAGATCGATAACGAACTGGTTCGCGAGGCCCAGGAGGCGATTCAGAATAAGAAGCCGGTGCGACTGAATATCGAAGTGCAGAATATTGATCGTGCACTCGGAACGATTCTCAGTCACGAAGTTTCCAAGAAGTGGGGCGAGCAGGGACTGCCAGACGACACGATCCGGGTCCGTTGCAAGGGCTCGGCCGGTCAGACGCTGGGTGGCTGGCTTGCGAAAGGGATCACCATCGAAGTCGAAGGGGATGCGAACGACTTCGTTGGGAAGGGGCTGAGCGGTGGTCGCCTGATCGTCTATCCGCCGGCAGCGTCCCAGTTCACTGCCGAGGAGAACATCATCATCGGTAACGTCGCACTCTACGGGGCAACCGCGGGTGAAGCGTTCTTCCGTGGTCGTGCGGCTGAACGGTTCTGCGTCCGAAACTCGGGGGCGAGCTGTGTGGTGGAAGGAGTGGGCGACCACGGTTGCGAATACATGACCGGTGGACGGGCGGTGATCCTCGGGGAAACGGGCCGCAACTTTGCCGCCGGTATGTCAGGTGGGATTGCCTATGTTTACGATCGGCATGAAAAACTGCTGTCCAACTGCAACCTGGAAATGGTGGCGTTGGAAAAGGTTGATTCTCCTGCCGATATCGCAGAACTGAAAGAGCTGATCGCCAAGCACTACAAGCACACGAACTCGACCGTCGCGGCCGAGATTCTGCAGAACTGGGACGACGAACTTCCGCGGTTCGTAAAGGTCATGCCAACTGACTACAAGCGTGCCCTTGCCGAACAGTTGAAAGAGCTTGCGAGCAAATAATGTGAAAACGAGGTTCCCGGCGGGGCGTTCAAAACTCCTCCGGGAACACGTCTCACGGAGTCCTCGCAACGGCCTTCCCGTGAACGAGATTGCTGGCACCATCCCTGTGCCGTTTCAGCCATGAGGGAACTTGTGCAGATGGCTGTCCTGGAAATAAATCGATGTGGTGCCTGAATCGATTCGGGCACCGGGTCGGTAATGAAGTCGCCTGATTTTCCCGTGTCGTCGATGAGTGTTCATTGGCGAGAGTTATTCAGTAATCGCCAAACGCTTGATCGATGAAATGTCATCCTGAGCGGTGAGTCGTTGTGTCGCAGACGGTTGGGACAAAAGCACAAACCCCGATCGAACCGACCAATCCGATTTCATCCGGATTATTCGCGTTTCTACAACTTTGGTATTCAAATGGGTAAGCCGACAGGTTTTAAAGAGTTCCAGCGACAGACGCCGAACGAAACCGATCCCCGGTTGCGGGTTCTGAACTGGAATGAATTTCATGAACACATGTCTGAGAAAGAGCTGCGTACACAAGGTGCGCGCTGTATGGACTGTGGAGTCCCCTTCTGTCACACCGGGACACTTATGGCGGGCATGGCAGCAGGCTGTCCCGTCAACAACCTGATTCCCGAGTGGAACGACCTGGTCTACCGTGGCCATTGGCGCGAAGCGCTGGATCGCCTGCATAAGACCAATAACTTCCCCGAGTTCACCGGCCGCGTCTGCCCCGCTCCGTGCGAGGGGTCATGCGTGCTGGGAATCACCAATCCTCCCGTGACGATCAAGAGCATCGAATGCTCGATCATTGATCACGGATTCGAACATGGCTGGGTTCAGCCGAATCCGCCACAGTCTCGAACAGGCAAGCGAGTCGCTGTCGTCGGCTCGGGGCCTGCGGGTCTCGCCGCTGCCGCTCAGCTCAATAGCGTTGGCCACGATGTGACCGTCTTCGAGCGTGCCGATCGAATTGGCGGGCTGCTCATGTACGGTATCCCCAACATGAAATTGGAAAAGCATATCGTCCAGCGCCGTGTTGACCTGCTCGCCACCGAAGGAGTCAAGTTCCGGACCGGTGTCGAAATCGGGCGTGATATCAGTGCGATGGACCTGCGTGAACAATTCGACGCCATCGTCCTCAGCACCGGGGCGACCCGACCAAGAGATCTGCCGATCCCCGGTCGCCAACTGAAGGGAATCCACATGGCGATGGACTTTCTTTCGGCAAACACGAAAAGCCTGCTCGATTCGCAACACTCTGATGGCCAGTACATCAGCGCGAAAGACAAGCATGTCGTGGTCATTGGTGGTGGTGATACCGGAAACGACTGTATCGGCACCTCGGTTCGTCACGGCTGCAAGGGCGTGATCAATCTGGAAATCGTGCCCGAATCACCCGCTAACCGTGCCCCCAACAATCCCTGGCCGCAGTGGCCACGTATCTTCCGCGTCGACTACGGCCACGCGGAAGTGGCGGCGATCTTCGGCGAAGACCCACGTCTGTTCAGCACGACGACCGTGGAATTCCTCGGAAATGAAAAGGGGGAAGTTCGCGCTCTGAAAATCGCGAAAGCCGAACCTGCACCGCCGTTCAAAGTCATTCCCGGTACCGAACGAGAAATCCCCGCGGATCTCGTCTTCCTCGCTCTCGGGTTTCTTGGCCCTGAATCGACCGTCGCCGAACAACTCGGCGTCAAACTGGACCCACGCTCGAACTACGATGCATCGCACGGCCAGTTCACGACAAACGTTCCCGGCGTCTTCGCGGCAGGTGACTGCCGCCGGGGCCAAAGTTTGATCGTCTGGGCGATCAATGAAGGCCGAGGGGCCGCACGGGAATGTGACAAGTACCTGATGGGACGAAGTGACCTTCCCTGATCTTGAACCTCGTCTCGGCAGTTCGCTGTCATGAGACACAATGGACACCCGAACCACAGACATTCCCCTTACCCCATCCGCGGGGTGAGGGGTGTTTTCTGCCCGGAATTCCGTCCCTGCAGAGGATTCCGGGTCGCGATTCGAAAAATGGCAGCGAGTGTCGTACAGCCTTTGTTTCTCGCTACAATGTCAGCAGCCTTCGATCACTGCTCTTTTTGACCTCAAATTCGGCTAAATCAATATGCGAATCGCTCTCGGCTGTGATCACGCTGGTTTCCCGTTGAAGCAACGTGTTGCTTCCCTGATTCAGGCAGCAGGTCATCAGGTGATCGATTGCGGCACCGACTCAAACTGCTCTGTCGACTACCCCGACTACGCGAGGAAAGTCGGCGAGACCATCATCGCCGGCCAGGCCGATCGAGGAATCCTGGTTTGTGGAAGTGGTGTCGGGGTCAGCGTGGCCGCGAACAAGATTCCCGGTATTCGCGCTGCCATCTGTCATGATACTTACTCCGCTCACCAGGGCGTTGAGCACGACAGCATGAATGTCCTGTGCATTGGCGCTCGTATCGTCGGGGAAGAAGTCGCGACTGAACTGGTCAAGGCATTCATGAGTGCCGAATTCAGCAGTGATGAGCGGCATGTGCGTCGCCTGAACAAGGTGCTCGACATCGAACGCGATGCGTTGGCCGGCCGCTTTTAAAGCCACTTCAGTTTTAAGACCATGTCATTGGTCAGCAAGGAACGCCCCTGAACTCAGCTGCTTTGGAAGACTCGAGGAGCCCTGGATCAATGAGCCGTTCATTCAGCCTGATTTTCTTTTGCCTGACTCTCGTCGTCGGATGTGCGCAGCAGCCACCCGCGGAGCCGAAGAACGCGACGGTTTCGGATTCGTCCGGGGGAGCAGCAACTTCGGCCCCCGTCACAGATCAGGGGCCCATTCTCGAAGCCCCCTCTGCCGATGGCTCAAACTGGCTTGCCAACGAAGAAGTCCAGGCAGGCTGGATCCGCTTGTTCGACGGCCACACCTTATTCGGCTGGAAATCCAACAGCGCCCTGGAGTGGACCGCCAGCGATGGCGTCATCACTGCAAAGTCGAGCGACGCGGCCGACAAAGGGTTGCTGATGACGACCACCCGTTTCGCCGACTATGAGCTGATCTGCCAGTACCGACTGGAGAAGGGTGGAAACAGCGGGATCTTCCTTCGTTCCGTGTTTAACCCGACCGCTCCTGACGTCGACTGCTACGAACTGAACATGTGCGATTCCCGCACGGAATTCGCGACAGCGAGTCTGGTTGGCCGAAAGAACCCCGCCAGCGTCGTGCAGGGCGATGGAGACTGGCACACGTTCCATGTCCGGGTTGAAGGACCTTCGGTCACCGTCAAATTCGATGGCAAGCAGGTTCTGGAATACACCGACGAAACAGAAAATCCACTCAAGACTGGCCACATCGGACTGCAGATGAACGGCGGAAAGATCGAGTTCCGCAATGTCTATCTGAAGCCGCTGGGAACCAGGCCTCTATTTGATGGAAAGACACTTGCCGGATGGCATGAGGTCCCCGGATCGAAGAGTCAGTTCACGGTCAGCAACGGAGCAATCCGAGTCCTGAATGGTCGCGGATTTCTGGAAACGGATCTGACCGCAGGAAATTTCGTACTTCAGTTCCAGGCGGTCACGAACGGGAAAGAACTGAACAGTGGAGTATTCTTCCGGGCCATGCGGGGGACAGACGAGGCCCCTTCGCACGGTTATGAGTTCCAGATCCACAACGGCTTCAAAAACGGTGATCGCACACAACCCGTCGATCATGGTACCGGTGGAATCTTCAAACGTGTCTCAGCACGGCGCGTGGTCTCGGATGACTACGAGTGGTTGACATCAACATTGATCGCCGATGGCAACCACATTGCCACCTGGGTCAACGGAACGCAGATGGTTGACTGGACGGACGAACGCCCGGCCAATGAAAACCCGCGCGAAGGAAGTCGAACGGCGGCCGGTCATTTGAGCCTTCAGGGCCACGATCCCACGACCGATTTGTCGTTCCGGAATCTGCTGCTGGGGGAAACCCCACCCTGATCTCCTCGCATCAAAGCTGACCGTTTCGCTGGTCGGCACCGTGCCGAGTTGCGTAACATACGAGGGGACTGTTCTCGATTGTCAGCGTCCAACCGTCGGATTCGATTCTGATAGAACGGACTGCATCAGACGACCGGGACAAGTTCGAGTGTCAATTTTGACTGTCGCCGATCCTTCCTCTTCAACTCGTTAGTGCAGCATGTCCCAAACATTGGTCCACCACGAACACCCGGAAAACGCAAGCACATTCGTGGCAGATGACGCGCGAGCCCACTGGCACGATCAAAGCCTCTGGTTCGTACGTTCCAAACGCGACAAAGCCGCGTCCACTCTGCCCGAGTGGGAAGAACTGCGTCAGCGGGCATCGGACATCAAGCTGCACACGATGTCGCGGTTAGGTGACTACCTGGAAGAGTTTGAACGGAACGCGACCCGACTCGGGGCGACGGTGCACTGGGCACGAACCCCGGCCGAACACAATCAAATCGTGCTGGACATCATCAAGAAGCATGACGCGAAGAAAGTGGTCAAAAGCAAATCAATGCTGACAGAGGAATGCCACCTCAACCCCTTTCTGGAACGGCACGACGTCGAAGTCGTCGACACGGACCTGGGTGAGTGGATTGTGCAACTGCGGAACGAACCGCCGTCACATATCGTCATGCCGGCGATCCACATCAAACGTGAGGAAATCGGGGACCTCTTTCACAAGCACATCGGTACCGACGCCGGTGCCACAGATCCTCCGTACCTCGTTAATGCTGCTCGTGATGAGCTGAGGCGCAAGTTCCTCGGGGCCGACGTTGGCATCACCGGGGTCAATTTCGCGATCGCGGAAACGGGCGGCTTTGTCGTGTGCACGAACGAAGGGAACGCCGACCTGGGTGTTTCGCTTCCGAAAGTTCATATTGCCTGCATGGGGATTGAAAAGCTGATCCCGCGTGCGAAAGACATGGGCGTATTCCTGCGACTGCTGGCACGATCGGCAACAGGCCAGCCCATCACAACCTATTCTTCGCACTTTCACGGTCCGATGCGCGGGGGCGAGCTGCACATTGTCCTGCTGGATAATGGCCGCAGCGATATCCTTGGTTCCCCCGATTTTCGACGATCCCTGAACTGCATCCGCTGCGGGGCCTGTATGAATACCTGTCCCGTCTACCGGCGGAGCGGGGGACATAGTTACGAGACCACCATTCCGGGCCCGATCGGCTCGATTCTGGCACCTTCGCGCGATGCCAAGACCCACCACAGCCTCCCTTTCGCCTGTAGCCTGTGCGGATCGTGTAGCGACGTCTGCCCCGTCAAGATCGACCTGCACACCCAGCTACTCACATGGAGACGTGTGATCGCGGTTCGAGGTTATCTCCCTTGGACCAAGCGAATGTCGATGAGATTCGCAAGAATCGTTCTGGGGAATACCTGGTTGTTCACCGCATCAGGAAAGATTGGTCGCTGGCTGCTTCCCAAACTGCCTCGCTTTATGGTCTACAACCGCCTGAATGCATGGGGCCGACAGCGTGAATTGCCTCCCATGCCCAAACAGAGCTTCCGCGAACTGTACCGCAAGCGAAAACGTTCGGACTAAGGGGCGAAACGGGAGGGGGCTGAACAGGTTCCAGAACCGGCCGAACTCATCGGCGGATTCCGCCGAACCCTGCGGCAGGTGTAGAGGTTTTTCGCGGATTCCATATCGGGACCGCGAACTTTCGCTCAATATTCCTCTTGGCAGTGTTCAGGCCCCTCACTATAAATCCGCCGCGAATGGTTCGCGAGTTCTGTCCATTGCGGGAACGATGGACAGACGGATTCGATGAACCGTACGCCCCAATCTCTCTCTCCAAAAATTCAATTCAACTCTCATCGTACATTGACCGTTGCGTCAGTCGTGCAGTGGATGCTTTTCCTACGTCGTCATTGACCGTGACACACGTTCGAACCCCACTGTCGATCCCGCGTCGGCGCGCTAAAACCGAGGAGTCTTCGATGTTTGGTACGCGGGTCTGCATTACCACTGGTATCGTGATGTGCCTGATTATGGCCATCGGATGTCGGAGCGCACCTCCACGAAACGCCCTGCAGCAAAGCCAGTTGCGAGCTCAACAGCTCTACCAGCAGAACAAAATGCTGGCCATGGAACGCAATGGCATGGGACAAACGGCAAGCCAGCTTGCGGCCGAAAAGGCAGCGATGGAGCAACAGTACCTTGCGGCCAAGCAAAGTCTGGATGCAGCCAACGCCCGCCTGGGGAACCTCGCGTCAGCCAACAACGAGCTGGAAGACCGTATGCGAACCCTGCTGGTCGGAAACAAGCCTTCGAACAACCCGCTTTCGGATGAATCGAATCGGCGTCTGGAAGAGATGCGAAAGAAATACAAGGATTTCGATTTCGATCCACACACGGGCGTCAGCAAGTTCTCGACAGACTTGCTGTTTGCTTCCGGAAGCGACGACATTCAGCCTCGAGCCAAGCAGATTCTGGACGAGTTCGCCCAGATCATGAATCAGGGGGATGCTCGCAGCCTGAAGGTTCTCGTATCCGGTCATACCGATGACAAACCGGTCTCTCGCAAATCAACGGCTGACAAGCACCACGACAACATGGGTCTCTCGGCAAACCGGGCCCTGTCTGTGATGCGAGCCCTTCGCAAGTCGGGGATCAACGAGAACCGAATGGGTATCTCCGGCTACGGGGCTCACCAGCCAGTGGAACCCAACTCGACCGAACAGACTCGCCAGAAGAACCGCCGCGTGGAGATCTATGTTCTCGCTCCAGACACTCCAGTGGCCAGTGCCTGGGACCCCAGTATGAACTGACGGCAGCACGATGTTGTCATCCGCCTGCAAAGGTCGGGGACGCGTTGATTCGGGAATGGCCGCTGATGCGTATCATAAGCATCAGGTGCTCTCCCAGATCACCGCGACCTCGACCTTAACAGCATTTAATGGCCTTGGAATGGTTTGACGGAGGCCAGTATTCGACAGCGTGAGATCCTTAAATGGACCAGAGTCGGACTGTCAAGTTGCGTCGCAGAGGATGTTAAGGTAGCGTCGAACTGTTCTACGGTTTTGTTCCCTGATGCAGGTACCGCCGAATGAAGTCTTTTCTGCTGATTGCCGTCCTGACCCTGCACAGTCTGACGCTCAATGCCTCGCTGTTCGGCGAAGAAACATTCGCCACCCGATTCGCCGCGGCACGCGAGCACTTCCAGAAAGGACGCTACGAAGAAGCCATTGAAACTCTGGAAAAGCTGGAAGAATCCAGGGCCCCCGACCTCGATCCAGTCCAAATCGCTTTACTGAGAAGCGAATCGCAGCTTGCACAGGGTGAACGAGCCGCAGCGGAGGAAACGATCGCTGCGGCCATCGCCTCCCATGAAAACTCGGCACCGTTACAGGCTCACTCGGCGAAGCTCCATTTCGGCCGCGGTCGCCTAAAGGAAGCGGAGACGGCTGTGGGACTCGCTCTTAAACTCGACCCCGATCAACTGGTCGCTCGACTCATACAAGCCCACCTCTATACCGAGAAGGGTGAACTCAAGAAAGCCGACGACGGCTACCGCTGGTTCGTGCGTTACTACAACCGGGCTCAACCTCGTGATCCCGAATCGCTACTCCTCGTGGCGAAAGGGGCATCACAGTACGCGCGCTGGCACAGTGCCTCTCAGATATTCGATTTTTGCGTCAATACCGTCGCCGTTGATGCATTGAAGGCAGATAAAATCTTCTGGCAGGCACACCTGGCATCCGGTGGACTGCTGCTCGAAAAATACAACAAGGCACAAGGTCGCCCCGAATTGAAAGCCGCTCTGGCAATCAACCCCAACGCGTCCGAGGTACATATCGAACTGGCCAAGTCGGCCATCGGTGACTACGACTGGGATGAGGTCGAAGAATCAGCGAAACGTGCCCTGACAATTGCCCCAGGTTCGACCGGTGCTCTTCAGGCACTCGCCACAGCCAAGCTCTACTTCCGTGACTTTGACGAGGTCGAAAAACTGCTGACCGAGGCTTTGGCTGTCAATCCGGTCGAGAGCGAGACACTGGCCCTGCTGGCATCCTTGCGCATGCTTCAGGACGGGTGGCCCGACCCCGTTCGCTGGAACCAACTTGTCAGCCATCTCGACCATATTCAGGACCTGAAACTGGAGGAGCCAACTCGCTGCGAACAGATCCTGATTGATGTCGCGACAAGAAATCCCAGGCCGGGTTACTTCCTGTCCTCATTAGCCGAAATCGTCAATATGTTCCGACAGCACACAGTGGCGGAACCATTGCTCAAGCAGGCGATCGCATTGATGCCTCAGTTGTCTCAGCCGAAGAATGCGTTGGGTCAACTCTATATGCAGACGGGCCAGATCGACGCCGCCCGTAAAACACTCGACGAAGCCTTCAAGATGGACCCGTACCATGTACGAGTCAGCAATATGCGTAAGGTCATCAAGGTTCTCGATGACTACGAGTCGTATCAGACAGAACACTTCGTGGTGCGAGCCGACGGCAAACTCGACAAGCTGCTTGCTCGCTATATGGCTGAGTACCTGGAGGAGGTCTATCCGGAACTGACGGAACTTTTCGGATTCGAACCCGAGACACGCACGCAGATTGAAATCTACAACACGGCCAAAGGACTGTCAGGACACCAATGGTTCAGCGCTCGCATGGTGGGACTTCCCTGGGTCCAGACGATCGGCGCCTCGACGGGTGTGATCGTCGCCATGCAAAGCCCCGGTTCCATGGAACAGCCGTTGAACTGGGCACGTGTGCTGAAGCATGAGTTCGTTCATGTGCTGACTCTCCAGCAGACGAAGTTCAATATCCCTCACTGGTACACGGAAGCCCTGGCAGTCCGCTCAGAAGGGTATCCAACACCTGTCGAATGGAACGATCTTCTCCTGAAACGCGTTCCCAAAGGGGAGCTCAAGAATCTTGATAACCTGAGCATGGGATTTATCCGCGCGGGCAATCAGGAGAACTGGAATTTCGCTTACTGCCAAAGCGTGCTGTACGCAGAGTATATGGTTGAACGTTTTGGTGAGCCCACGCTGGCGAAGCTGCTCGACGCGTATCGTCGGAACCTGACCACCGACCAGGCGATTCCGGAAGTCTTCAACGTCGATAAAACTGACTTCGAGAAAGGATATCGGGATTACCTCGACAAACTGGTCGCAGGTCTCCGCAAGAGTCAGGACGCTTCCGAAGAGGAATTGAGACCCGCTCAGATCGAAAAGGCGTACGAGAAAAACAAAGAGGATCCGAAAGCGGCAGCAAACTATGCGAAACTCATGTTAATCATCAAAAAACGTGAGGATGCAAAAACGATTGCAGAGGGAGTCCTGAAGAAGGAACCTTCTCAGCCCGTTGCGGCAACGGTGTTGTCACTGCTGCACCTGCGGGATGATCGCCTGGATGAAGCAGCGCAGGTGCTGGAACCGGCACTCGACAATGCTCACCCGAATAAGCAGGTCGTCGAACTTCTGATGAAGATCCGGTTGAAACAGAAGCGTCCCGAAGAGGCGATCACCCTGAGTGAACTCGGGAAGGAACATTTTCCTTACGAGAGCGAGTGGTGGAAGGGGACTGCCGCAGCCGCAAAACTGACAGGAAATACGGAAACCCGACGAGCGGCGCTGGAGACACTTGTCCGGATTGAGTCAGAC
The DNA here is from genome assembly GCF_036405755.1 of Schlesneria sp. Taxonomy (NCBI): domain Bacteria; kingdom Pseudomonadati; phylum Planctomycetota; class Planctomycetia; order Planctomycetales; family Planctomycetaceae; genus Schlesneria; species Schlesneria sp. The sequence goes on along the minus strand of NZ_DASWWZ010000366.1, from coordinate 814 downwards.
GACCCTGCCCCCCGAAAAGCACTGGCGGAACTCGCACTTGAAGAAGGAAAATTCGAAACAGCGTATAAGTTTGGCAAGCTCGCGCTGCACATCGATGTACTCGATGCCGAAGTTCACAGGATCCTTGGCGAAGCACTGCTGGACACGAAGGAATTTGGGCAAGCGATCCGCGAATTCGAGACCGCCCTGGAACTCAAGCCCAAAAGCACAGATGCACAGTTGGGGCTCGCTCAAGCGTATTTAGCCAGCGGGCAAAAGGAAAAAGCGGATGTCTTGATTGAGGAGGTTCTGAAAGGAGACAGCAACAACGCACGGGCTCAAAAGTTGCGAGGGCAATGAGTCGACGTGACTCGCCGACATCGCAAGCATTCACCCGGGCGTCGACTGCTCCGACTTCGCATTACCGCTGGTAGACTTCAGGGGGACAATTGTCGTGGTGCCGGCAACCATGCAAGCAGGTGCCTCCCATCCCCCAGATGGGATATCCGTGCGGTTGGTTTCCGCAACAGGTGTGTCGCGGGTAACCGTACTGCCGGAACGATCCCCCCGTCCCATCACTGACCATTCGTCCCCAGAGGCAACTCCAGATCTGCGAGCACTTTTTCTGCTTGTGGCAGTTGCAGTCACTGCCGTGGGGCTGCGCGTGTAATACGGATGCCTGCGATGCAAGGAGGACCACCAGAGTCAAAATGCCCGCGAAAGAGACTCGATGCTGCTTCATTGCCAATTTCTCTCTGTCTAAATCGAAAATTTCGTCTTCCAAGGCTTTAGAACTTTCCCATGGGAATTTGTCGTCCCAGCGCCTACCTTGGGA
>NZ_DASWWZ010000365.1:0-3546 GCF_036405755.1 Schlesneria sp. | reverse complement strand
CAATCTCAGCGTTCGACTTGTCGCTGGCGGCCAGCTTCGCAGGTCGAGCTGTATCAACACTCAGCTTTCGATTCAAAGCCGGTGAATTCATTAAATGCAGAATCTGAGGAGTTGTCGATTCGGATGACCGTTCGCAGGGGGGATCCTGGTTCAAATCCGGCCGACCGAAGGTATCCAGGAAGACCGATGAAGCCCGGTAAGTCCACAACTGCATGGCCCGTGACCCCGGCGGCATGGCCGAGAATTCTTCTTCGACTCCCAGCACATCGTTCACGGCGTCCAGCAAGACCTCGGCCCGCATCCGTTGACGGTAATACCGTGAAAAGTTTTTGACATCAGAGACATTCCGCTCGGTCGGAACAGAACTCAACCCGAAGACGTACGAGTTCGCGATCGTGCGGATCAGCTTCTTAATATCGTAGCCCTGCTGCTGGAACTCCCGCGAAAGATGTTCGAGCAATGCTTCGTTCGTGGCCGGATTGGTGGCTCGCAGGTCGTCGACTGGATCAACCAGCCCTCGCCCCATGATTTCAGACCAGATCCGATTCGCCATAACTTTGGGGAAGTAGGGATTGGACGAATCCGTAATCCAGGCCGCGAGGACTTCACGCGGATCATCTTCCGGCCCCAGGGTCAGGGGAACACCCGTCAATGTTTTCGGAGCGACCGGCAATCCCGTGCGACCATGCAGCAGTTGACCGGAAGGCCTCGTGAAAATGACTTCCTCGCCACCCGAAATCGGGGGTGAAAGGCCTTCTCCCTTGCGGCCTACCCGAGAGAAGAAGGAGGCAAAGCCATAGAAATCATCCTGGCTCCAGACTTCAAACGGATGGTGGTGGCACTTGGCACATTCCAGCCGCACTCCCAGAAATAACTGGCTGACAGACGAGGCAATCTCGATCGATTCAGGACGGTCGCGGAAAATGACCGTCGCTCCGTTATTCCAGGTACTTCCCTGAGCGGTCAGCAGTTCACGGACAAACTGGTCATAGGGAATGTTCTGGCGGAAAGCTTCGCGAAGCCAGGCATCGAGGTTCCAGACCGATTTGATCCCTGCCCGGTAAGGGTTGGGACGCAGCAGGTCGGCCCACTTGTTGGCCCAGAAATCTCCGTATTCGGGCCGTTCCAGCAGACTGTCGATCAGGATCCGTTTTTTATCCGGATTCGTGTCAGCCAGAAATGCCTTGGTTTCTTCCTGCGTAGGAATTCGTCCGATGATCCGCAGCGTCGCCCGCCGCAGGAAGGTTGCGTCAGACGCGGGAGCCGATGGCAGCATCCCCAGCAGCTTCAGCTTTTTCCAGACCAATTCATCGATGGTGTTATTCACCGGAAGCTGCGTGTAGGCCTCATCGGGGACGTTCCCCGGCAGAGGAATCGTGACGTTGCAGACGGCAATGTGATTCATGTACCGCGCCATGATGGCCGCTTCGCCAGGAATGGGCCCTGCCTGCACGATGCCGTCCCCGGCGGGAGCAATCGCCGCAATCGTTTTATCGTTGGTCTGATAGGCGCTGGCTTCTGTCACATCGCGACGAAACCCGTTTGAGTATTCGGCAATCACTCGCAGGGCGAATTGCTCTTTGGGTCCCAACGAGTAGCTCGACGGTTCAATCTGCACGCGAACCAGTTGAGGGGCGTCCTCCGGAGTCCGCAGCATCCCTCCCTGAATCCAGGCGACAATTTCGTTGTAAGGAGGGCTGTCAATTTCAAACCGTTTGCCGCCCCCATGAGGAATCTGCCCGACCGCTTTTCTCAGCAGCAGACTTTCTTTTGCGGCGACCGGAAATACTCGTCGCCCTCGCCCTTCACGCGCCAGGGCGGCATAGTCGAAGTCCGAATCGAATCCCAGCAGCGACAGCGCGAAACCGTTCTGGCCTCGCGATTTGCCGTGACAGGGACCCGAGTTACAGCCGTAGCGCGTCAGCAGCGGCTGAATGTCGGATTCGAACGTGACGACGGACGAGTCATCGTCGGCAGCATGACAATGATCGACCGCCCTGAACAGACTCAGGGACACAGCGCCAATCATTGTTACCGCAACAGCAACGGACCAGGGTTTTCGTAGACTTCGTCGCACAGCTTTAACCAACTCTTCTTGAATGCATTGCGCACTGGTAACCAGTACGGAGGAGAGAAATCGAGGAATCTCACTCCACCCATGAATGGTAGTTTATCGGAATGAGACTCGCTTGAGAAACATAATTTCGTCTTTCAGGACCCCTGGTTCGGGTCGGCGCAGATTTGACGGCAACTTGCAGCACGCAGCTTGTACAAGCGCAAGCTGCACGCACTGAATAAGTTAAGAGAATCTTCGCGCACATACCGCACACGACATGTACATACAGGCAGTTCGGATGAGATCAGATTTCCCAGAACGGGTTTCGGAAATTGGACAGCGAAGTCCAACTGGACACCATCTTCCGCCGCGTTTCCCAGGCCCGACGCCCCCCTGGGGGTGAACCTGCTATCGGCTGACGGAGATCGATTGACGAAACTGCGACATGCTGAAAGCAAAGCAAACGATTCCGATGGCGGCCACAGTTGCGAACTGAGGCCACACGGTCTCCAGCCCCGCTCCTCGAAAGATGATTGCCTGGGAGAACGCCACGAAGTGACGGGATGGGAAGAAAAACGTAATGTAGCGCAGCCATTCCGGCTGGCTTTCGACGGGAGTGGTTCCTCCCGAAAGCAATTGCAGCACGATATTGGTGAGAATGACCAGCAGTGCGAACTGCGCCATCGACCGGGCGAGGGTCCCGAGAAAGACCCCCAGGGCGGTCGCGAAGAACAGATACAGCACCACGCCAAAAATGAGTAGCAGGGGTGAACCGGCGATCGGCACATGCAGCGTCATTCGCACTATCAGCCCCAGCGACGTGGCGACCGCGAAGAGAATCACCAGACCGTTTGCCCAGACTTTTGCCAATGCGATCTCATAGGCGGTCAAGGGCATGGTCAGCAGGTGTTCCAGCGTCCCCCGCTCCCGTTCGCGAATCAGCGCGGCACCGGTCAGAATGACCGAAATGGTCGTGATCTGATTAATAATCATGACGACACTGGTAAACCAGGACGTTTCACCATTCGGATTGAATGCCTTGGTGACGACGAGATTCACGGGTGCAGAAACTCGATTGTCTGTGCGCCGGAGGAACGACGACGTCCGCTGAGTAATAATGTTTCGGATGTAACCCGCTCCGATGCTCGCCTGACTCATTGCTGTCGCGTCGATATTGATCTGAATTTCGGTCCGGCGTCCGGCAATCAGATCCTCTTCAAAACGTGGGGGAATGGCGACGACGAACATATACAGCCCACGATCCATGCCCGTATCGGCTTCCGCCGGTGCGATCTCGACCGGTCGCTTGAAACGGGGTGGATAAAAGGCATCGATCAGTTCGCGCGAAAGCGTCGAATGATTCTCGTCGATAAACGCCAGCGACGCATTATTGACTTCGGACGAGACCCCACGCGCGGCGGTAATGATCGAGAACGTAAACGCATGAATGATGAACGCGACCAGTACTGGGTCACGCAGCAGACTGCGAA
>NZ_DASWWZ010000364.1:0-4458 GCF_036405755.1 Schlesneria sp. | reverse complement strand
GTAAGAACAGCTCGCGTGACAACTGACATTATCTAACGTGAGTGATGGTCCATGCGGCGAGTTGTTTGTCGCTGAGATCCTCGAGCAGCAGCAGGGACTCGTAGGGGTCGCCGGTCAGGCCCAGCGCCTGGGCGAAGGCGGGTTCGGTTTTCAGTCCCTTGTCGCGGGCCTGCTGGATCTGCGGCCGTAACTCGGGGTGCAATCTCAATAGCCGCTGCTCGATCAGAAAGTGTCTTACCCCAGCCTGCCTCTGCACGGGGATCTGCTGGCAGAAGAGTTCGATAGGCCAACCTTGATACTCGAAATTGGCGATGCAGGTCGGCTGCTGTCCGATGGAGAGTGATCGGACGGCGAATGCGGGCAACTGCTGGAACTCCGTCAGGACTCGGTCGCGGAAATGGTTCAGTTCGGCGGCCTCGCAGGCTACATCGATGTCGCTTGAGGCCACCGTGATGCCGAGCGGTGGGGTGCCAATCACGACTGGCCGGAATTCCGCCAGTTTCGCCAGTAAGTCCAGATCGGCCAGAATTTGTTCGTAGTGAACTCGCATGGTTCTCCCTTCGTGCTGCCTGGCTGCACTGTCTTCTCAAACGGAGCTCACTGCATCCGGTTCGGTTGTAACGGCGGGCCGTCGGCTCCGTCCCCCCGGCTGGCACTGATCTCCGCCGATCGACACTACCTTGTCATGCGGGGCAGGGTGCCGAAAGTGTTCGATTTCGGAAAGTACAGAAATTGGCATCATTGACTGACTCTATATTATCGATAATATATACGCGTCGTGCGGTAGGGCTGATGTGATAGCGGATTTGTTCGCAACCTGTTCAAATGTTGCTGGTTACATCGGGCACGAGTTGGAAAGAGAGAATCGGCAATGCCTTCCCTGCGCCAATGCATGAGTGACAAGATCAGAAACGCCCTGACCTCCAGGATCTTCGATGGAAGCCTGAAGGCGGGTGAGCGGCTGGTTGAGTTAGAAATTGCCCGGGAATTTGACACCAGTCAAACTCCCGTCCGGGAAGCCTTGCGGGAACTCGAATCACTGCAGCTCGTGGAATCGATTCCCTACCGCGGTACTCGCGTTCGGGAAATTTGTGATCGGGAGATGATCGAGGCGTACACCGTGCGTGGCGTACTGGAGCAACTCGCTGCCGAGCTGGCTGCACCACGGCTTGCCGGGAATGTTTCCTCGTTGCGGACGTCCCTGGCACTGATTCACGAAGCAGCCCGAACGGGAGACATTGAGGCGTATGCTCGCCACAACATTGAGTTTCATCGAACCATCGTCCTCGCTTCAGACAATCAGGTACTGATTCAGTCCTGGGAACGACTCGCGTTTGAAGCACGCGTCAGGCTTCATCTGCATCGTCGGCATGAGCCAAGTTTAGTTGATCGGGCGCGCGAACATGATGGCCCGGTGGATGCTCTGGAACGGGGTGACGGAGTCACTGCCGGTCGTTTGCTGCGAGAGCACGCAGAGTCGTGTAAGCAGCGCTGGTGTGATCGAGTCGCTGGTTCGGCTGCTTCGCAGCAGACCGGTACGACGGAGTTGACGCCCGTCACTGCCAGTTGTTTGTCCTGATGACCGTCGTTTGTCCTGGTGAATGGTGGCGTGATCGACCTGCCTGAGCCCGGCGGCCGGGTTATCGCGTCGATTGACCTTCCCTTTCTGTGACTCACTTACGTCATGCCGACGCAAGCGGATCGCGGTACGTCCATTTACAAAACGTGACACCATGTGGATCGTTCGTCTCGCTCTGCGTAAACCCTACACCTTCGTGGTGATGTCCATTCTGATCGCAATCCTTGGGATCGTGACGATCGCCCGGATGCCGATGGATATCTTTCCGGAAATCCAGATTCCTGTGGTGGCTGTCATCTGGACGTACACCGGGATCTCGCCGGACGAAATGGAAACGCGCGTCGTGGGAAACTATGAGCGTGTGCTGGTGTCGACCGTCAGTGGCATCGAACACATTGAAAGCCAGTCCCTGAACGGCATCAGTGTAGTGAAGATCTTCCTCCAGGAAGGGGCGAATATCGACAGCGCCATCTCGCAGGTCGTCGCGACCTCGCAGCAGGTGCTCCGTTCAATGCCGCCCGGCATCTTTCCCCCACTGGTCATGCGCTACAACGCGGCGAACGTGCCGATCGTGCAGGTCTCGCTGAGCAGCGACGTGCTGAACGAGCAACAGCTCTTCGATAACGCCACCAACGGGCTGCGGCCCGGGATGGCGACCGTGCCGGGTGCTCAGGTGCCGTATCCTTACGGCGGAACCGTAAGACAGATCATGATCGATATCGATCCTGAAAAGCTGTATGCGTGGAACCTGTCGGCCGCGGATGTCTCGGCAGCCATCTCGGTGCAGAACCTGATCGCTCCTTCGGGAACGGCGAAGATCGGCGAACAGGAATATAATGTCCGGCTGAACAACAGTCCGACCGTCGTCGAAGAGATCGCGAACTTGCCGATCAAGTCGGTCGGCACACGCACCATCTTCATGCGGGACGTCGCGCATATTCGCGACGGGGCCGCTCCGCAAACCAACATCATCCGGGTCGACGGCAAGCGTGGGGTGCTGCAACCGGTGCTCAAGTCGGGTGCCTCGACGCTGGAGATTGTGAATGGCGTGAAACGGCGCATGCCCGCCATCCTCGCCACGTTGCCTGATACGCTGAAAGCGACGTTACTCTCGGACCAGTCGATCTTCGTGAGTGGTGCGATTCACGGAGTGCTGATGGAAGGGGCCATCGCCGCAGGGCTGACAGGTCTGATGATCCTGTTATTCCTCGGCTCGTGGCGCAGTACCCTGGTCGTGGTGATCTCGATCCCGCTGTCGATCCTTGTTTCGATCATGGCGCTGTCGTTCCTGGGGCACACGCTGAACGTGATGACGCTGGGTGGACTGGCTCTCGCGGTCGGTATTCTCGTTGATGATGCCACAGTGGAAATCGAAAATATCCACCGGAATCTCCATCTGGGAAAACGGCTGGTCCCTGCGATTCTCGACGGGGCCCAGCAGATTGCGACCCCGGCGTTCGTTGCAACGTTGTGTATCTGTATCGTGTTCGTCCCCGTGGTGTTCATCACCGGTGCGGCCCGCTCGCTCTTCGTTCCGATGGCGATGGCGGTGGTCTTCGCGATGCTGACCAGCTACTTCCTCAGCCGAACCCTCGTTCCGACGCTGACCCACTACCTGCTGGCTGGCGAAGTGGAAATGTACGGAGGCAAGAAAGAGGGGGCGTCAGAAGACCAGAAACCACCCAAGTTTGGTCTGATCTGGCGGGTGCACCACCGGTTCAACCACTACTTTGACAAGCTGCGCGATTTTTATGGAGTCTGCCTGCTGACGGCCCTCAACCACCGGGCTCTGGTCGCGATGGCGTTCGTGACACTGGTGGCGGCTTCGAGCGCGTTGCTGCCGATGCTCGGACGCGATTTCTTCCCCAGTGTCGATTCGGGACAGATGCGAATGCACGTGCGGGCCCCCGCGGGAACCCGTATTGAAGAGACGGAACGCTGGTTCGGGCGGATCGGTGACGTCGTGCGCGAGATTATTCCTCCGCACGAACTGGAAACGATCATCGACAACATTGGCATCCCCAACAGCGGGATCAATCTGGCACTCAGTGACGGTTCGCTGATGTCGGCGGCGGATGGCGAGATGCTGATCACGCTGCACGAGCACCACGCGCCGACCAATGAATACATCGCCAGGCTGCGGCGTGAACTGAACAAGCGATTCCCCGACCTGACATTCTACTTTCAACCGCCGGACATCGTGACGCAGGTGCTGAACTTCGGTCTGGCAGCTCCGATCGACGTGCAGATCGTCGGGCCTCGGGGCAACTATGAAAAGAACTACCAGATCGCCAAGCAGATCCGAGACAGGATTGCCGAAATCCCCGGAGCGGTCGACGCTCACCTGCAGCAGGTCATCCGCACGCCGGAATTGAACATCGACGCCGACCGGACGCTGCTCAGTCAATTGGGTATTTCGGCTCGGGATCTATCGAACGACATGCTGGTGTCGCTGAGTTCCAGCGGCCAGGCGGCCCCGAACTTCTGGCTCGATCCGAGGACCGGGGTGCAATATCCACTCGTGGTGCAGGCGCCTCAGTTTCGGATCGATTCGGTTGATGCCATTAACTCGACCCCCGTTTCCCGCAGTGGCGACAGCACCGAAGCCCAACTGCTCGGGAACCTGGCCAGCGTGCGTCACGCGTTCGGTCCGACAAACGTCACCCATTACAACATCGCGCAGAGTTTCGACGTCCTGGCGGGAGTTCAGGGAACGGACCTGGGCAGCGTGGCGGCGGCGATCGACAGGATCGTGGACGAGATTCGTCCGACACTTCCCCGAGGGACAACGATTACCGTGCGAGGTCAGGTGCAAAGTATGATGACCTCGTTCCGAGGACTCAGCTACGGGCTGATCTTTGCCGTGGTGCTGGTCTATC
>NZ_DASWWZ010000363.1:0-12532 GCF_036405755.1 Schlesneria sp. | reverse complement strand
GGACGCCGTCGCAAAGGTAAATGGTGCATTTGTAGGGAGAGTTGTTTGAGTCAGCGAACCATTGCGCTTTACTTGTAATCCGGCACCCACGAATTTCATTGGAGGCGATCCATCATGACTGACCGTCAGTAAATAGCTGCCCGATCCACCTAGCTAGGCAGCGATCGGAAGGCTTAACGCTCGCCGACTCGAAATGTGGCGTGCGGAAACAACGGGGTTGCGTCGGGGTAATAATGAAACCAGCAAGACAACTCGAAGAATCCCTTTCATGGCGGCTGATCACCGAACTCTGGCGACGCTTCCCTGATCGGTACGCCCTTATCGAAACACATCCCGGTGACGGACAGTACGATTGCCTCAGCCTCGTCGAGTTCTCCGACGACCTGCATTCAGTTCTTGACATCAATCGTGGTGGCGGCAGCGTCCATGTGCATTGCGGCCGAAGTCCCCAGTCTTGGGCGGCCTGGCCGGATCGAATGCTCGCTGACTCGTGTGGATTTCTCGACGAGATTGGGGCAGCAATCGGTTTGACGACCCCAGAACAATTGCCAAAATCCACGACAACGACAATTACATTTCGCTTTATCTCCGAGTTTCTCACGCACGCGATCGGACGATTAGAACAATGGCAGTGTCGAAACGGGTTCTGCGACACTTCAGGATTTGGCGGTGGAAAGCGCGAAGAATGGTTCAATTGTTTCCCTGGACTGATTACCCACGATTTGCCAAAACGGCTGGCGAACGGGGGCGTGGCGTCCGCGTATTGCTACTGATTCATGCTCAAGAACGACGATCCCGTGATCTGTCTCGATACGGACGGCCGGCTCCACAAAATGAACGGCGAAGCTCATGATCTCGTCGCCAGTTACAGCAGGCACAAGCGAGTATGGCCAGTGATTATCGAATCCGCATTGGAACTGCTGCCTTGACTCACTTCCCGGTGCACGAACGCAGGGTTGTTGCTCTGTGTCTGGAGAAGCTAAAGGAGTATGAATTTGAACGCCGACGAGCGAGACTACACTGAAAAGCAGATGCGGGAAGACTTTGAGCGCAATCTTCCCGCTCGATTGGATCGCATGATTCGGGTGCCAATTGGCTCAATCGGCCCATTGCACCATTTCGCAACTCCGATCCTCGAATGCCGACGGATGTTCATCGCCGGTCATTTTTACGGCTGCATCAGTTTGGTTCAGGCAGTGGCTGAAGCTGTTGCTCGCTTTCTGCTGTCAAAGAACCCACATCTAACTGTTCCCGATCCGAACGAATACGCGACCGTGGTCAACACCTTGCAACGCGACCGTGCCAATCCCGTGATCACCCCTGCAACCTTCGCAGCATTCGGCCGGATTCGCGGCCCAAGGAAAGGCAAAGAAGACCGCAACGTCTATCATCACTTGGACGAAGACATCGAACTCGATCCTGTAAAGCTCGAAGCTCGTGCCGAGCAATGCCTGCTAGCGCTTCACGAGATTGAGTCAGACGTTTTCGGGTTTACGATAAACGACGGCAAGATTGTTCTAAAAAAAGAGAAATACTGGGATGTCGACCCGGCGACGAACATGGTGCGTGTCATGGTTCGCTGCGAGGTAATTTGAATGACCTTCGGTGCAGCCTCTCACGAGAAAGTCTCCATCACTGCGCTTGGTAGTGTTCTGCGCAACTCATCTTGAGCGTCACTTGTTGTGGCGCACCGCGTTGATTCCATCTGACGGGTTCAGTGAGTGCCGTAGCGGGGACTCAGTAGCTGCAACAAAGTGACTGCACTTGTCACCTCGTTTCACAAACAGTATTAGAAGGCCCCACAGCTCGTTTACGATAGCTGAGCCGACGGAGAGGGTCGACGGCCCGCAAATTTTGGAGGGGTCTATTTCCGCGACATTGAGCTGTCGCATCGACAGCGATTCTATGTTGGGAGGGAACAGGCACTATGGGGCACCAGCGACTCGGGACAATCCCGAAGAGCAAACCATTTGCTCAGGTTGTCGCCATGATCACCGGTGGGATAGGCGGAACCGGAGGCGCGGCGGGTGGTTCCATTCTTGGGGATGTCGAAAACATCGCTGCTGCCACCCTCGCAGCGGCCGAAACTGGCTTGAACCAGGCTCGCAACGACGCCGGTCTTTGTGACACCTTCTACCTCTTGACCCAGTTGGTTTTGGCGGCTCGCGACGAAGCGAACTGGCGTGGGGAATTCGCGAAACTGGGCATCACTCTGAGTGATGACGCCGGAATGTTCGAGTTCGCCTCGGAAATGCAATCCGCCATTCAAGATCGCTTGGACGAGAGAAATGCGTATTCCGACATTGCGGAGATGGCCCGCAAATCGGCCGTCGATGCCGTGAACTCGCTGGCCGGGCCGCATGCCACATCTTTGTTCGGCACAGGTCCCGAAGAACTTCGTGATGCCGTTCGGACGTTGTCCACTAAGAAGGGATTTGCGGAACTGGGGCGGACGTTCTTTGGTGGAATTCTCAAACAATACTTGAACTTCTACATCAGCAAGGAGACCCCCAACGCTGTTCGCGAGGGCCGCCTCAACGGTGTTGATGGGCTTCGCGAGTTCGAGTCTGCGCTTGAGCGTCATTGTTAACAGAGCGCAAAAATCGTCCAGGAGTTTTGTGGGGACTGGTACTCGAAAACCGAATGGCGTGAAGGCATCGATCCACAAAACACCTCGCGGGCGGTAGCGTTTGCGATCGAGAAATTGCAGCGGGAGCTGGCCCAGCAGGGAGGTGACAAATGAGTCAACCTCGCCTGTTCATCTGCGGTGGCGCTTCCCTAAAAGAATCAGACGAACGACGTAGCGGACGCACCGTGAAGGAGCTTCGGACCTTCGGGGCTGATGCAAACGTGCATTTCGTGGTCGAGGATTTGTGCAAGTCCTTCGGTGAACAAATTGGCGATCGGATCGTCGATCTCCTCGACATCGCTGCTTACGTCTATGCTGCGGACTGCAATACCGAGAGAGGGCATGCTGGTGTCGACACAGATGGAAAACGGACGTGGAGCCGCGACTTCCATTTCGTTGTCCCTGTGAAGGACCTGGCCTTTTGGCGAGATCAAAGTGTCTCTAAAGAACTGATGCAGTTGCTTGGCAGATTGTCCAATGACCGGTTTCACTTCGACTTTGTTGGGAAACCCTCAAAGGATCGTCAGCAGGTTTTCCAATACGACGATAACCCTGACTGGCCGTTCCATCATCCGGAACGTGTCCTGCTGTTTTCTGGTGGTCTTGATTCCTTGGCAGGCGCTGTTGAAACTGCCGCGACGGGCAAGAACGTCGTCCTGGTGTCGCATCGTTCAACCCCAACAATTCACAAGCGCCAACGAGACTTGCTCGCGCGGCTCCGGGCGGCTTATCCCAGTTCTCGAATGTTGCATGTACCGGGGGCCTTAAACTTGACGAAGGAGTTGCAGAGTCGAGAACCGACTCAGCGCACCCGGTCGTTTCTGTTTGCGTGCCTGGCGGCTGCGGTGGCCAAGTCGACTGAAGCGGGCGGCATTCGGTTCTTTGAAAACGGCGTCGTCAGCATCAATCTTCCGGTTGCAGACGAGGTATTGGGCGCGCGGGCATCCCGCACGACGCATCCTCGGACGCTCCATGATTACCAGTCGTTTCTGAGGCGGGTCCTTGAAACTGAAATCGTTGTTGACAATCCTTTCTTTTGGAACACAAAGAAGGACATCGTAGAAAAGGTTGCCGAATCGCCAGACCCACACCTGATTTCCCTTAGCCGATCCTGCGCTCACAGTCGCTTCACGACGAATTCGTCGTGGCACTGTGGCACTTGTAGTCAGTGCATTGATCGTCGGATAGCAGTAGTTGCAGCAAAGGCTGAGGAATATGATCAGGCTCACGATTATGAGGTGGAGGTGTTTACAGGCCCTAGGAAAGAAGGCTACGACCAGAATATCGCCCTTGATTACATCAGGCTCGCAAAAAACCTCAGTGAGTTAGGCCCCGACGGGATCTCTCGAAGTTATTCTGATGAGATTCTCGAAGCAAATCACTTTTTGGGCAACAATCGCCAGTCAGCTGAGCGATTGTGTGGCTTACTCAATCGGCATGGACAAATCGCAAGTGACGTTCTCGCGGCGCAAATCGCAAAGAATTCCAATCGATTCATCGCTGGAGACCTCGCGCCGAGTTGCATGATCCGCCTTGTGGCAGGGAACCAGCATCAAGTTGACGGCTCGCAGCGACTGGCAGGTGCAATCGTGAAGTGCCTGCGAGATGGCTTGCCAGCGGCCTGCCACGGTAAGCCCCCGAGTACGGAAACCGATTTGCAATCCCTGTGCGATGGCCTGTTAAAGGCAGCGGGACAACGACTGGAACGCGAATTCCCGTACGCGAGATGGGGCTTGATCGGCACCAAACCAGATTGGTCAAAGGAAGAGATCAACCTGTGGATCGAGATCAAATATGCGAGGGCCAAGTCCGCCTCACCCGGCAGGATCAGTGATGAAATCGCCACCGACATCACAAAATACGGAGACAATGGGAAGCGAGTACTGTTCCTGATCTACGATCCCAGTCGACTGATTCAGGATGACGAGGGCTTCGTCCGACCGATTCTATCGCACTCTGGAATGCTTGCTGAGGTCCTTCGATAAGTGTTCGACCAATCCCGAGAATCCTTGTCCCGATTCCAATAGGGCCGAAGCGTGTATCGTTCAGCCCAGGTTAAGCATGAGGCTCACACCCCATCACAGCACCTCGGCCATCGCTGCCAAAGGTGAAAAACACGGGAGCATCCTTCGTGGCGTCGGCGCGGACGCCCCATTTGACGGGGCGAGGCAATTTGGAAATGTTTCTGGCATACAACTTGGTAATGCTCACTGGACCGAATTCGACCGTCGTTGTCGTGCATGTACCGCAGATGGACTCGCCACAATCGTCGCATGCCGGGCAGCCCTCGCCCTCGCATTCATCGCATTCAGAAAGGCCGATGCTGTCGCATTCCGAACACGCCAGTAGAGTCTCACTTGGCCAGTCGTCCCATTCTGTGATCCGCGTCATCGGCTGCAAGAAACTCTCGAAATCTGGAAATCTGCCTTCAAACTTGGCCTCCGGCTCATCGGTCGGATGAACAATCAGAACATTTGCATTCGTCGCGACTTTAAGATTGCCGATGATGCGCGGCTCATTCATTGCGCATCGCGTGATGGACGGATCGTAGAATTCAGTCCAATTGATTTCAGTTGTCATCGGATCTTCCCGCTTCCTGCACTTTTTGTAGCTGACTCGATAGGCTATTCGCGTCGCCCAAAGCCCAATTCAGCACCTTCTCGATCTCAGACCTATTCGCGCGAAACACGCTTCGTAAACCTCGCCACCAAAATCTACCCAAACACCCCGGAATAATCTTCTTCGGTCATCATCAGCCTGGATGAGCGTTTGCGGAGGTGCTTGACGGACCACCGAAAACCGACAATTGCCAACACCAGTGCCGAGTGCCTGGATGTTGGCAAGACCGACTTGTTTGTGAGCGAGAAAGCCACCGCGTTTGAAGACGTCAAAAAACGGCTTGACCCAGCTCTCGCCCCCGACGATACAATCCACCGCCGCAAAGCTGCGCGTTGAATATGACCAAAAGGCTGAATTTCATCACTGACAAAGCTATCTTCTCCAAGGTGGGTCTACACAGCCGAGTGTGACGGCAAGATCAAGAGAGAACCGCAGGAGTCATGGGAATTGAGAGAACTCTCATCATTTGCAAGTCGGTTCATCACCAAAACACGGCGAAAGTGGCCCAGGCCATCGCCGACGTTCTGCACGCGGAGATTTGCGCCCCAGAAGACGTTCCCTACGCGGGTCTGGACGAGTATGACTTGATTGGGTTGGGCTCGGGCATCTATTTCGGACGGTTCCATTCAGCCTTACGACACTGGGTGTGCGAGATGCCCATCGTCCCTTCCCAAGGTCGGCGAGCCTTCCTGTTCTCAACGTCCGGGTTACCCCTCTTCTGGCGAATATGGCACTCGCCACTCAAATCCTGGTTGCAAAGGAAAGGCTGGGACGTCATCGCGGAGTTTCACTGCCGTGGTTTTGACACTGTCGGACCGCTCTGGCTGATGGGTGGGATCAATCGCCATCACCCCAATGACCGCGATCTGGAGCATGCAGCCAGTTTCGCGCGAGACATGTTGCTGCGATCGCATCCCTGTTGAACGATGGAACACGCTGCCGGTTGAGTTCATCGCCCCACTTCGACAGGTTGCTACGCAGTGTTCCCCACGCAATCGCAGAGCCGACATCAACGACGCAAGACTCCTGCAACGATCCAGAACAGGCGATTCTGTCCCACATTTTCAGGCCTTTCAGCGTAGTAACAGATGGAGCGAGCAACGGAAACCACTCAGGAATGGGTGACCGAGACTCGCCTTCGGGCTCTTGGTTGGCTCCTCTCGCTAGGAGGTGGCTATGATGAAATCCAGAGTGCGTAAGGCGGCCCCGTGACCGGGGGCGGATTTCGCAGATACGGTTTGAAGGTTCGCCCGAGCTTTGCCTCGAAGGTCTTCACCTCAAATCCTGTTAATGGGGAATCACGATCCGCACGCTCACGAGGCCGAATGGAAGGTCGCCTAACGGCGGCCTTTCTTTTTGTCATGTCGGAATAAGGCAACAATCGTCTAACCGGCATGAGCTGTTGGCTTTTATCGCCCGCCATTGTCAGAGTGACCGTCATTGGGATGAAACGTCGGGCAGGACCAATCAAAAGAATGCCTCGGCGTGTGTCACCAGCTTGGCGGCACGGTGCTTGTACGCGAACGGAGACAGGGCGTGACAGAACGAATTCGCTGGATCGGGCTCGCCGTCTTCCTTGGCCTCTGCATCGGCGCTGGTGGTCTCGGAGCCGTCGCGACGACGCCTGAGATCGACGGCTGGTACAAGACCGTCGCCAAGCCCACCTGGAATCCTCCCAATTACGTATTCGGCCCTGTGTGGACCACGCTCTTTGTAATGATGGCAGTCGCTGCCTGGCTGGTCTGGAGACCGGCAGGGTTCATGTCTGCAAAGGTGCCGCTCTTGTTGTTTGCCGCGCAACTCGTCCTGAACGTGGCTTGGTCGTGGATCTTCTTCGGCCTGCACCAGCCCAGTTGGGCCTTTGCTGAGATCGTGATCCTGTGGTTGGCGATCGCAGTGACGATGCGAGCGTTTTTCCAGCGTTCCAAGCTCGCCGGTTGGCTGCTCGTTCCGTACCTGGCCTGGGTGAGCTTCGCCTCGGTGCTCAACTTTGGGATCTGGCGATTGAACTGATCAAAGCTACCTACCCTCTCTATTCAGTCGATCTTGTTCTCCCAGGAAATCTCTCTGGGTGGGGACGCGCCCAAATCTTGCAGCTGGCTGGGGCGTTGAGATTTTCGGGAATTCGGTGCCGAACCGTCGCCATCAATCTTGCTTCGATTGATGTTTGGTGGCAATTCTAGGCGTCGAATTCCATGCTGCCTAGGGCAGGCGACCACGAGTCGCAACTTCGGGAGGACTGCCAACTCTACCAGTTGGTTACCTCCCGAATACCAAGCAAGCGGTCCTGACCAAGCCTCGTTTTCCTCGAAATGATGCGGAAGCCCTACTCGGCTCGCAGCAATGGAAGGGCTGGCCGGATCGAATCGTTGCTCCAACGGAGCGACATACAAGCGGTGACATTGCCTGAATTCTGCTTCCAGATCCGCTACTGCGCGGATTGACCACCCTTCGACGGATTCGTCTCCGGTACCTGGAAGTTGCGGCAAGTCGCTCCATCCCCCGCCAATGATGTGCGGTGGGCTACTTCGTGTTTCAGCCAGAACGGCTGGAGCAGATCGGTGTGCAGGGACACACATCGGTCGATGTAAGCCTTCACGTTTTCTTTGGGGACATCAGTATGTCGCAAAACACGAACATTCAATGGTGCGATAGCACACTCAATTTCATCATGGGCTGTCTCGGCTGCGAGCTGTACCCAACCCCGCAGAAGATCCTGGCAGCGATTGATCGCGCCTGCCTCCTGGCGGGAATTTCAGGCTGGACAAAGGAAACCGCGAAGTCCCTTTTTGGCGAAGTGCTGGCACAGGTCTGGGGCACGCTCGAAGAATCGGAGACCGGACCGGGCCAGGGACACCAGAACGTCCTGACCACCACAAACCTTCGGCACTTGCGGCAGCGAATGAAACGCCGCGCTGCTGAGCTGTTCTCCACGAAGGCAGGCCGTCTCATCCAGGCCACGATCGAGAAGAGCCTAAAGTGCTACGCTGCCCAACTCCACGCAAATCGGGGCTTCGACCTGCTAAATCCCCAGCGTAAGGTCAACGTGGGATACGCTCCGACTTTCGAGACGATCACCCTCTTTCCCGGTCGCACAGAAGCAGCGGCACGTTTCTCCGATTTGACCGGGGCCGAGCGGGACGAAAAGCCGTGGCTGAATGGATTGCCGCGTCTGATCTTCGTGTCGGACATGGGCGACGCCTTCTCGCGCAAGCAGGACTTCGCATTTCTGCGGAGCGAGATGGCAGCCTTTCAGACTCCGGAAGGACAGCGGCATCTTTGGCTGTGGCTGACTAAGCGCCCCGATGTGATGCGGCAGTTTGTCGACAGCATTGGAGGCTTCCCGGTCAACGTCTGCGCAATGACGACGGTCACTTCCCCTAAGACGCTGTCCCGAGTGGATGCTTTGCGTGAAGTGAACGCGGCGGTACGTGGCCTGTCACTGGAACCGCTCTGGGAACCTCTCGCGGACAAGATCGACCTCACCGGAATCGACTGGGTCATCGTCGGTGGCGAGAGCGGTGCGAGGGCCAACGTGGAGCTGTTCCCTGTGGAGTGGGCCATCGAACTGCGGGACCGCTGCCGTGAGGAAGGCGTCGCCTTCTTCCTGAAGCAACTGGGCCGCCGACCGAATCGTCTGGGACAGGAATTCAAGCTGCGGCATCAGCACGGCGGTGACCGGTCCGAGTGGACACGCGGTCTGCGAGTCCGAGAGATGCCAAATTACTTCTACAACTACGCACAGCAGATCGTGCAGGCGTAGAGCCGCTCCCGCTCCACCCTAACCCCGTTTAGCGGCTCACCATGAGGGCGTGCTCATCATTTCCAACCGGCGGACTCACGAGGAGTTCGCCGGTCATTGAAGGGCTTTTCATGTTTTCAATTCCCCAAACGTCCGGCGTTTACATCCTCGTTTTCCACCTTGCGAAGGCGACCAGCATCTCATTCGATCGAAAGGGAACACGGCACACATTCCCTCCAGGTTGGTATCTGTATGTGGGAAGTGCGTGTGGCGTGGGTGGACTCAGTCGCCGCTTGGAGCGGCATCGGAGTCGCATCGCTGACGGCAAGAACATGCACTGGAATGTCGATTACTTTCGCGAGCACGCGCTGCTCTGCGAAATCTGGTACAGCGAGACGGATGATTCTCGATTCGAGCATTACTGGGCACAGACTGTGGCTGATCTGAAGGGGGCGACCGTCCCGGCCCCGAAGTTCGGAGCCAGCGACTGTAAAGCTGATTGTCCGTCTCACTTTTTCCATTTGCCCGGATGCCCATCGACAGCCGTGTTTCGCTCGCAACTGAGTTCACGGGGGCATTCGACAGCAGTCTCTGTCGAGTTCATCGCAGAGCCACGAGGGAAGCGTTCCGCGCCTGGACTTCAATGTCAGTACCTGCTTGGAAGGCGGTTCCTCGAACATCGAAACCTCGCCATTCGAGACGGCAACTTGGAACCAGACGAGTGGACCAGCCTGGCAGAACATCGACGAGCGAGACTGCTCGCCGAGAGCGTTGCCAAGGAGATGAAGGTTTCGTTCCCGAAGCTCAAAGAAGCCATCAAGTTCGCCACGGCGGTTGAGACGCTCATCGAGAATTGCGGTGAATCGGCTTGGTCCGTCATCTTTGATCACAATCGACCTCAAGCTCGAAAAGCGATCATGAGACTGAGCCGAACTTCGGATGTGCGTCAATGTCATCGGGTCAAGGGAGTGATCGAAGGACTGTTTCGATCAATTGCCCCGCACTCGGACGACACCGTGTTTGACACGGTGAAATACGGGGAGGTGACCAGCCGACTTGCAAGGGCGAGGGGAAGCCTTGAGGAACTTCGGAAGAAGTTGAAGAAGACCCGCCAGGGTGGGCTACTTCAGGAAGCACAAAAGCTGTCCCGCCTTTGTCGCCTGTCCGCTCAGCGACTCGACATGTGCTTGAGAAATCGCATTGCCCCGGCGTCGGCCGTTCCGTGTTATCTTGGAAAGGAAACTATTATGCGCATCGTGAAAACAAAAACAGTCAAAGGAAAGGTGATCGGACTGGCTCGGGCAGCACTCAGGCTCATCGTCAAGAACGTCTGGGATTTCGGGGAAATGATGCGTCGCGGCCTGGTACCGACCGAACAACAACTCTATGACACACTTCGCGATATCAAGCAAATTCAGGAGACCGTGGAGATTGATTGATCGCCAGGTACTTTGCTCCTGACCTCTGCGTTAATGATTCTGCTCTCCTTTTGGTTGACTCACCTCCGTGTTTGTCAGCCGGAGTTCGGTGTTTCCCATTTCGACAATAGCTCTTGAAGTCGCTCCGCATGCTTTGCGAGATGATGCTTCATGGTTGGTGTCCTGACGAGATCCAGAACCACTTCTTTCGTGCAGGACTTGTACTGAGACATGATCCAGAGGAACTCCAAAGTGTATTCTGGAGTCAGCTTCACCAATGACCGACGAGCATCTGATACTTGGCGAGAATCTTGAGGGCACCAGCGGCCACCTGCTCTCGCCAGAAGATGAATCGACTTCATCTTGCCGCGCGCCCAGGTCGAATCGATTTTGCCGTCTGACCGATTGAGCAACTCATACCGGTCTGAAGAAAAAGACCATGACATTGAGTTTAGATCGGATGATATTCCCGAGCACGCACCTGTTTCTGAGTCGTTTGGGCTAACACCCAGTTTTAGAAGTTTCTCTGCTAACCACAGCCCTTCCTCATGGCCAACGGCCGAGAAGAGGACCTCGCGCGTCACTGGATGACCGACGTTCCATGCAATGCCTCGCACTTTGAGCACATCGTAATGCTTGTAAATTGCGGCCAATTCCAGCGCCGACAATCCACTCTCCTCATCGTCGTGTTTGCCATTCGGCAGTTCGGAGCCCCGCGCATAGGGGTCGGCTCCCGCCCAGAGCATCAACGACACCCACTTTACGTCGCCTTTTTGAGCATGATAGCGTAGTGCGATGTTGGCCTGTTTCAGAAGTTCGAGACGATTTCCGCCATCTCGCTTGAGTGCACTGAGCGCTGTGCGGGTTCGATTCACGAGAGCTACAGCCAAGGGATCGCCCGTTGTGAGATCGGCTCCTCGCTGAATGAAGAATTCCATGATCTCCGAATCCCAGGTCGAAAAGACGCTGTCCATGCGGATTTGAGCGGGATCGAAGCCGTGCTCAACCAGCAAGTGGATGATATCCATTCGGCGTAATTCCAACGCCCGGTCCATTGGACCATTCCACTTTGGGGCTTCAATGTCAGCCCCTGCCTTCAGCAGGACTTCGACCAGGCTGTGGAATCCGTGATCAATCGCGACTTCCAATGGCGTTTGCCGCAGGACTCCCTTACGTTCAGTTGGCGGCGGATTCACTGGTTTTCCAGCAGCGATCCAGTCCTGTATGGCGAACAGTTTACCTGCTCGACAGAGGCTGACGAGATGCTGGATTTCCTCCTCAGCTGGGGTGAGCTGTCGCGACTTGGCTTTCTTCTTTTCGACCTTACCAACGGTTGCGGAATCCTGAGTCATGATTTTCTTCTTCCACCTTCTCGTCCAAGAGCGACGCAGGACTTTCGGTCAATGGATCGAGCCAATCCGCTTGTCGGCAGGCCCATTCGAGCCATTTGGCCATTTCGCTTTCTGGCAGAATCTCTCCATGTCGTTCCAAGTGAGCTTGTTGGGCAGCCTGAATATACTGGCGCAGCGTTTGGCTCTTTCGCCAACGAACGGAGTCTTCCACCAACTGTTCAAACCGCTTTTTCTCCGCCAGTATGGCAGCTCGTTTCGCGGCACGAATCTGAGCCTCTTCCTGTCGTCGTAATTCGGCTTGCTGTCGTACTTCCTCTGCCTGACGTCGAACTCTTTCTGCTTGCTTTACTGCGGCTGCAAATTCCAGCAACCCTGCTACGATCACATCCAGGCGTTTCTCGAGTGGTTGCTTTGGCGTATCGCGCCAGGACTTGCGGCAGTCGACATACCGATACTCCTCGTGATCCCGGATTTGAAACGTCAGTTTCCCAGAGGGAACGAGCGCCTTTCGGTATCTGCTGAAGCTGAATTCGTAACGCCCGCTGAAGTCAGTTGGACCAGCCTCCTCTCTGTGCGTTACGAGAGCCTCGGCTATGGAGAATCGGACCGGAACGTCTAACAAGACAACACAGGGACCTGCACTGACAAGTTCTCCGCGAGTTTCAAACGCTCGAAGTAACGCATCCATGATGAGCAAAGCGCGCCGAAGCTGGCCCTTTGAGACGTGGACGTCAACCGGGAAGTCCTCAGGCAGAACAACCAGTCCTTCCGG
>NZ_DASWWZ010000362.1:0-5986 GCF_036405755.1 Schlesneria sp. | reverse complement strand
CGCGCTCGCATTCTCACCTGATGGTTTATTGCTGGCGATTGGTTGCAGTCGGCCGGACGGATATCTGCAACTTTGGGATTCGGTCCAGATGAAGCCGGTGGCTGGTCGTAAGTTCGAGGGGCATACAGGATCGGTACTGAGCGTTTCGTTCTCAAAAGAGGGGCATTCCCTCCTGACGAGTTCCTCGGATAAGTCGGCTCGATTATGGAATGTTGCCACCGGGACATTGGATCGCTCGTTCTTCGAACAGACGGGGTGGGTCTGGTCCGCGGAGTTTTCTCCTGACGAGTCCTCGATTGTGACCGCCGGGCAGGATGCCCGAGCGATCGTCTACGATTTGACTGGTCAGGGAACGCCCAAAAAATTCCACGGACATGATAAAAGTCCCGTCTACTCCGCGAAGTTCACTCGCGACGGTACGGCTGTGATCTCTGCCGGGCAGGACGGAAGAATTCTTCTATGGCGGCCGGATGAGATCGAAGATTACCGCTTTGATTCGCTGAAAGACGGGCTTTTCCAAGATAAGGTCAGGGCAAGAAACGCGATCATTCCGACACCGAAGTTTAAAGAATTTCGGCTGATGGATGCGGATGCCAAGATAAAGCCTGTTCGTTCGCTTGCCATCTCAAAGGACGGAAATCATCTCGCCAGTTGCGGCGACGACAACACGATCCGAATCTGGAACATTGCGACCCGTGAAATGGAGAAGCAGATCCGCGGACACGGTAGCGTCGTCCGGTCGTCGCTGTTCCTCCCGGACGGACACAGGCTGCTGTCGGCCAGCCACGACCGAACAATCCGAGAATGGGTCATTGACAGCTTCACCGAAGTAAGGACCTTGTTCGAAGGGCATGTCGATGCCGTTCTTGCCGCATCATACTCACCCGATCAAAGATGGATTGTGACCGCCAGCGGCGACCGTTCGGCCCGTATCTGGAATACTGCGAGCGGTAAGCTCGAGCAGGAATTCGGCAAGGATGATCAGGCGTTCGACGCGACCGATTCGGGTCAGGTGCGCCCCAAGAATGAATTTCGAGAGGGACACCTGTTTCTCGTTTCATCGGCTCAGTTCTTTCCGGATGGCCGGCAACTTCTCACCGCAGCGGCGGACAATACGGCGCGCGTCTGGGATGTCGAACGTGGGGGGCAAAGTCTGTTACTTGAGAACACAGGTCGTGCCGCCGCGATTGCGATCTCTAACAACCTGCAGTGGATTGCAACCGGAGGAGGCCGGGTTCCCTCCGCTGACAAACCATCCGAGAGCCTCTGGTCTGCCCAATTGTGGAACGCCGCTACCGGCGAGCATTTGAAAACATTCTCCAATGAAAACGGTCATAAGTGGGAAGTGACAGCGGTTGCATTCGCACCGGACAACCGTCTGCTCGCCACGGGGGATGTCATGGGGCACATCCGGCTTTGGGATCTGGAAAGTGGCGCTGTCGTGGGACGACTCGACGGACATGGACGCTACAAGATCTCTGCGATGGCCTTCCTGGAGGATGGCCTTCGTCTGGCGACTGCAAGTTACGATAACACCGTGATGCAGTGGGATGTGAAGTCGGGAAAAGAGATCAAGTCTCTCATGTTGCCTCATCCCGATTCAGTCCTCGCGATGCAAATTATTCCGTCAACTAATCGGATCGTGACCAGCTGCACCGAGCAAAAGTCGATCGGCGAAGGTAAGACTGAAGCGATATCAACATTGCGGTATTGGGACGGGGCGACCGGAAAGTTGCTGGCGACTTCGACACCCTTTGCCGGTACGGCACAATCCATTTCCGTTTCCGGGTCGGGCGAGTACGTCAATGCGGCCAACTCCGAAACCGGCGATGTTTTGACCTGGAGCCTGGCGGATCCGAAGCAAGAGGTGACCAAGCTGCTTTCCAGTCCCTCACGGAGCGATCTGCGGTCGGTTGTACTGCATCCTGATGGCCACCAGATTGTGACCATCGGCGGGAGCGACGCATTACTTTGGGATTTGAGCAACCCACAGAAGCCCTCACTTGTAAAGAGCTTTTCCCAGCATCTGACGGTCGCATCGGCCCGCTTCTCGCCAAACGGAAAGCGGATCGCCACTGGAGGGCTGGATAAGACGGCACGTGTCTGGGACATCCAGACAAAGCGGGTCATTCGCAAGCTGGAAGGAGAGCAGGGACACAAAGGGCGAGTTAACTCCACCGTCTTTTCACGAGACAGCGCTCACTTGCTGACGGCCAGTACTGACGGCACCGCCAAGCTTTGGAACATCGACACCGGAGAAGTCGTGTTCACTCTCGTCAATCGCAGTGGACCCGATGAACAGGTCAGTCCGATCAACTCGGCAACCTTTTCCGGTGATGGAGAATGGATTGCCACGGCATCCGAGGATGGCAAAGCCAGATTGTGGAGTGTCAGAACGCAGGAATGCGTTCGAACGTTCAGCGGACATCAGGCGGGAGTTGTTTGCCTGGAATTCACAACGGACGGTGCAAAGCTGGTCACGGGGAGCAAGGACAAGACGGCCCGGTTATGGGACGTGGCGACGGGAACGGTAGAGTTGATCTTTGAAGGACACACCGAGGAAATCACATCGGTGGCAATCTCGCACGACATGCTGCGAGTCCTGACCGGCAGCGCGGATGATTCTGCAAAACTCTGGGATGCGAAGCTTGTCACGGATTCCGAGGCAGAATCGCAGGTCGCAACTGTAGCTGCTTCATCCGCTCGGCGTGCTACGGAAATCCTGACGTTGATCCGACACAAGAACGATGTCACGTCAGTGGCGTTCTCGCCTGATGGGTTGCAGATTCTGACAGGCAGTCTGGACCGTACGGCAGTAATCTGGCTGGCACGCGACTGGCGTTGAAAAGGACCAGCATTGAGTCAGTTCGACCCTGACCGTGGCAGACGACTGCCACGGTCAGAGCGGACCGTCAAGAGAACGTGAATTCTCTCTGTAAAGCGACAGAATTACCGCCAGTGGATGGAATCAGCGGTAGAAAATGGTGGCGTAATAGCCGTTTGCACCACGAGCCACACCGATTTCGATGGGAGTTCGCTGGCCCCAGAAGCAGGAATTACGAATCGCCTGGTCTGGAGTGGCACCAAAACCGTTTCCTTCGTAGCTGCCGCCACCAAAACCACCCCCCAGATGCTGAACGCTTCCCAGGCGAGCGCTTTGTTCGGCCTTCCACTGTGCGCTTCCGTGTGCTGCAGTCCCGGCGGGCGGAACGACGGTGCCAGTCTGGTTGACCACGCCACTCGTCTGAACTACACCACTTGTCTGGACCACGCCGCTCGTTTGAACAACGTTGTTAGCGACGGGGGCAGCATTAGCCTGCACGACCACGTTAGAAGGGGTAGCGACAGTCGAAGTTGGCGTTACTGCAGTGTTGTAACCTGTTGTGTAATAGGTCATATAACCCTGCTGTCGCATCATTCGATGTCCTCGTGCCTCGGCATGGGAGGCAAACAGAGACAACGCCAACACGACGAACGCCATTTTCACTTTCATCATTCTCGAAACTCCTGCGGACTCTGAAAATGTGGGCAAGCAGCCCACGACCGATCACGACGTTCGTGACGGACTTCACTCACACTCACAACAGCGAATCCGTTTCGCTGTACTATGACTCAATCATGCATCCAAATTCATACGTGCGAACAACTGTCACGAGTGCGGTCGATATGACTGCAAATCTGACAGGGTAAGAACGCAGGTATAACTGATCTTATCTTGTAATTAGTGTTAGTTGTGCGACGCGATATTGCCGCACATCAGCGGCAATAATTGCACGCTGATGTTTCCTAAGGAGCTGTGCCTGCACCATCGAAGTGGTGTAAGGTCCACGATACTGCCTGGGTACAAGACGACTCGATTGGTCGTCGATTCATTGGATGAGCGGCAAATGTAACCTGTGGGGTTAATCGCACGCACGACCCCGCAGACATCATGCTGGGGGCGTCCACGAAGGCATTTCGTGGAACCTGAGCATTAAGTTACCAAATCCATCCGGAAAAACTTTTGAGGGTAGGGAAGTCTCGTTTCGGTTGTATCAGCCGCGAACACTCACGTCCGCACTTTTACTCCCCGGTGCCCAGATCCTTGGGCTCAACAGACTCCGTCAAAATTCCATCCAGGCAATGTCATCATCACAATGCCGACTCGCTCATTTCGAGCAACTGATTCTTAACGACGGTTTCCTTCAAGTTCAACCCCGGGAACGGAAATCGTGCCATGAAACGTGAGTTTTGGTGGCGTAACCTGTGTTTTGGAAATGGGTTGGGGTATTGCACGAATTAGGGGAAAAACGTTCAGGGATGCATTTTTCCGGGCAGTATTGCGTGGAAATTGACCCGTGAATTTGGATGAATTGAAAGACTCCGGGACTCATTTGATAGACGATCTGCGTGAGAAACCGCCTTCTGCAGATTCACAAAGCATTTGAATTGAAGACGCCGTAAAACGTTCTGATGTCGTCTGTGTGTCGCAAACAGTCCGGCATTCGACACAGCGCGATTGAGTTGGCTCGCCGTTTCCCAAGTCAGAGGGAGACTGGCTCGGTTCACTTCAACGAAGCAGGCTCACGCTGTGGCTCGCTGCTCAATCACATCGCTGCTGGTCTGGCACGACAGAAACAGTCAAGAAATATCGGCAGCCCCGGGCGGTGTTCTGCCGGCGATGGATTGATCAACGTACGGACAGAATTTTCAGCGGCGAGGTTTCGTCAGATGGCTGCAGTGTAATCGAGTCAGGGATTGTTAATTTGATGGAATAGTAGTGGCTTAGTAAGACGACGTGTTAGTAGCACGTGGTCGAAGTCTAATATCAGTGTCTTTGATAATGGTTCGGGAATCAAGTTTGAAATGACAGGTAGAAGCATGGTCGGAT
This sequence comes from Schlesneria sp., assembly GCF_036405755.1. Classification (NCBI taxonomy): domain Bacteria; kingdom Pseudomonadati; phylum Planctomycetota; class Planctomycetia; order Planctomycetales; family Planctomycetaceae; genus Schlesneria; species Schlesneria sp. The sequence goes on along the minus strand of NZ_DASWWZ010000362.1, from coordinate 1,116 downwards.
TAGGGAGCGCGTGCACACCTTTTATGTTGAACGATATTTGTTAGTTGGACCTGAGGCGACGAGTCGAAGGACGGAAGAGAATTCTTCGACTGGAGCTCACGATTTTTCACTGGTTCCGCTTCGGAAAGGGTCAACCCGCATGCGGCCACCGTGAGACGGAATGGAATTCTGGAGAGTTTCTGTGACGGCACTACCGGTCGCATGATGAGGGCTGCCTGAGCAATACGACCACTACCACAATTTGAATGCCGTTTACCGACGTGGTATCATCGCGTATCAACTCTCCACGGTCATCTTTGATTCTCAACCAGCACAAAATTTGACTCTCAGTGCGCGACGAATAGGTAGCGGTCTCGAAAGCGATTGATCGAATTTCAGGTCAGATTTGTTGTGAAGGGACACCATCGGAATGTACACCTCAAAATCACTGGCTGTCGCTTTGGTGCTCTTGAGCATTGCTCGGGTCAGTGTCACCGCGGCAGAACCAGCCCGTCTGAAACTGCTATTTCTGGGGGACGATGGCCACCACCAGCCGGCGATTCGCTTTAAGCAGCTTCAGCCGGAGTTGAGAAAGCGGAAGATAGACCTTGTCTATACCGACGCTGTGAGTGATCTGAATTCACAGACGCTAGCCGAGTACGACGGACTGGTCGTCTATGCGAATATCGACGAGATCTCGGATGACCAGGCCCGTGCACTTCTCGCATTTGTCGAAGGTGGAAAGGGCTTCATTCCTTTGCATTGTGCCAGTTACTGCTTCCGGAATCATCAGGAGATCGTCGGGTTAATCGGCGGGCAGTTTCTCAGGCATGAAACGGGCATGTTCCGGACCACGATCGTGGAACCGGATCATCCGGTGATGAAAGGGTTCAGCGGGTTTGAAAGTTGGGATGAGACCTATGTTCATACCCGACATAACCCTGTGAATCGAGTTGTGCTGGAGACACGGACGGAGGGGGATGCGCAGGAGCCCTGGACTTGGGTTCGGACTCACGGTAAGGGACGAGTCTTCTATACGGCCTGGGGACATGACGGACGCACATTCAGCAATCCCGGATTCGTCAACCTGGTCGAGAGAGGGATTCGGTGGGCGTGCGGTGGCGACCCGTCCATCGT
>NZ_DASWWZ010000361.1:0-6168 GCF_036405755.1 Schlesneria sp. | reverse complement strand
CCGGTCGACCAACCCCCATTCCCTGAAGGGTCTGGTCGATTTCGAGAACGCGGGCCATTTTCAACTTCGCCAGTTCGACACAGAGGTAGGCGCTTCGATCTTGAATGCTGGCGATCTGTTCGTTCAGTTCCGCGACGAGTTGCTGGTCCGACGTCAGCAGGATCGCGGCTGTCTGATCCAACCGTGGAAGACTGATCTTCACACCTCCTGCGGCCGGTTCGCGATTGAGATTTCTGAGGCGGCCGGTCGTCGTGATCTCCCACGCCGCTGCTGTCTCCCCCCCACCGGGAACGATGATCGACATATTCCGTGCGGCGAGTGGCCCAGGCACAAACTGGCTGTTTTCTTCGAGCCACATCGGCAACAGCAGGGCCCCCCGGTCCGATCCGATCATTGCCGCCGTGAGTTCACGTGATTGGTTCGCAGCCAGAATCTTCGCATTCCTCGCCCGACTTGCCGGACTGGCAGGGGGAGTGACAGGCCGAATTCCCCGGACGCCGATACTGTACTGCTGGCGTGGGGTATCGATGGCAAATGTGACCAGTTCGGGCTTACCACCCGATGCAATCCAGGGCTCGAAGAGTTGGAGTTCGAGATTCAGTTGCGACAGAGCCAGCAGTCGCTCACGTGCAGCCGGCGAGTCCTCGTCTAACGGAGTCGTCGTCCAGAAACCCAGTCCACGGCAACCCGCCCCCAAAGCGGCGTAGACCTGTAGCCGGATCTGTTCAGGCTCCAGCATCGGTCGCGTCCGCACGCCTCGAGCCAGATCGCTGACCTGAGGTGCCGGTTCCGTTTGAATCCAGGTAAAGCAGAATGAATCAGGCCACGCCTGCTCGCGTCGTTGAATCATCCAGTCACGATAGTCGGCCAGCGAGCAGATGCTGTGAATGACATGTCGACTGACTCCTAGCATGTCAACGTGCCGGGATACGAGCCGCTCGTTCTCGATCACATCTGCGGCAATGGGTCGCCGAACGCCCCGATCGGCGTCCCGGATCTGGTTGGTCCAGCTCGTCAGCTTGGGAGGACCATCCAGTTTCATGCGTGCTCCCAGCATCCAGAAAAGGACCGAAGACGTGTTCGTGCCGAATGGAAGCAGGCTGGCATCTTCAGAATCCAGTGCCTCACCGTCAGCCCCCTTTGCGTAGGGAGGTGCCGCAGTGACCCATAGCCCTTGCCGACGAAGTTGTCCGGTGACGACAGAATCTTCAAAATCAGGTACCCAGACGACATTGGCGCCGGCATCGGCCAGGACCTCCGGGCGCTCGTTCTGGTAGGTGATCATCCGGGGAAAGAACGGGCGATCCTCGACTGAAAGTCGGTGCAGTCGAAACTGAACAGGAATTCGTGCCGCGGCGACCGCCGGCCGCGGATTGTCGGTTGACTTCCCGGCCTGCTGAATCGATTCCGGGTCCATTCCCTTAAGTGTTTTTTCGTAAGCGACAAACGGCCTTACCGACAAATCATCCAAAGCAACGTCAGTGGGACCGGGTGGAAGCTGTCCCCCCAGAATCACTTGGTCGACGTACATCTCCCGCGGGTCACGAGTGATCTGTTTGAGCGCCCGCTTCAGTTGCAGTTGTTCTCGAACAGCCCGTTCCTTCGTCTGGCATTTCAATTGTTGCCACTGCCCCGGAGTCCGGTACTGGTCCCCGACAATGATGAGCGTGCACGGCGAATTGGTCTCAGGATCGATAAACTCGGGGAGGATGACTTTCAATGCGAGTGAAAATCCTTCCCGGTCCGATTTCACCCACACCGCCACCTCAAGCTCATCCAGTACAGTGGCGGGGGGTAATGGATGTTCAATCCGAACGGGCGTATTCTCTTTGAGGGAATTAACGCGAATGACTTCTGCGCCCCCCTCGCGACCCGCCCCACGTCGGCGCTGGTGGATCGCAAGACTTGCATCCTGTGCGCGCAGCCGCACCTGCCACGAATTTTCCGGCCCTTCAAATTCGGCCGTAAAATCCCCTGCATTAAGACTTGTTCGTGGAAGAAACCACAACGCCAACAGCACGACGATGAATGTCAATTTTGGCATGAATGGACTCGTCCCTGAGTACAAACTGGTCGGCTTCAAAGTCGCTTCGTTTCTGCAATCCAATTCGAGAGCGAATCTGACGGCATAACTTGTATAACCGATCAGATCCCCACTCCGGTGCGATGCGACCGCACCATCTGGGCAAATTCAATGATACACTCGCTTGTCGGCAATCCTTTTCGAGCGAGTTAAGTCGATAATCCTAATGGACTTCCCAAGAATCGCCTAGGTGAATTGTGACGGGACGGAACAATCGGCCGCAGATCCGCAAAACTGTGACGCCGACCAGTTTTTTGATTGTGAACGCTCCTGTCTGCAGAACACAATCGAATCACGAAGGCATGAGCCAGAGTACTGTACAAATTATGGCGAGAAGGAATCATTCGTGAGCCCAAGTAATCGACGGTTCAACATCCCAACTCCACAGGACGACGATGTCGTGCCTGAGGAGTTGTCTGAACTTGGACAATTGATTGACACGCTCTCGCCGACCCGACCTCCGGAACTGGACGTCGCCTTCCAACGCGTTCTGAACACGGCTCTCCGTCGCAATCAGACTCTGGAACGCGTACAGGAAGCCCTCTCACAACTGCGAGTCGATATCAAGTATTTGATGTTTGATCTCGAGATTACTCGCCGCGAGCGGGATGAACTGCGTCAACGGATGGAAGGCTAATCCTGCGGGTTAGTTACTTCGAGACTCTTTCCTGTCCGGCAAGTGTCCACAGAACCCTTCCCTACTGGAATAGGTCGTCCGTGTCGGCCGTTCCTGAACATCAACGCAGGGTCCCATCTGCATTCCCTCCGAGTGATGGATGTCCATGTTTGGATTTTCAGGCCGAATTCCACCGCCTCCTGGTCGTCGGCGCAGTGACGTTTTTCTCGTCATTGGCGCGGGACAAAGCTCTGCACCACTGAGCACAGTTCTTCAGTGGCAGCCAAATGTGATTCGTTGACGATGCCCTACTGATGAGGCTGGTCACCGTTCGTCTCGGAGACCGACGCCATCGGTCTCTGCACTTTGGCGCGCCGACGCTGAAGAACAAAGTCGTTTAAGGCGTCTTTCAAACTTTCCGGCTCCACAGGTTTTACGAAATGCCGGTGGAATCCCGCACCTTCTGTTTTTCGCCGGTCGTCGTCCTGCCCGTAGCCACTGAGGGCAATCAGATAAACATCCGACAAATTCGGCTCGGCTCGCAATGCATTCGCGAGTGAATACCCATCGATTGCGCCAGGAAGTCCCAGATCCGAGATGACGACCTCGGGCAATACCGACAATGCCAGCGCCAATCCCTCAGGGCCGTCATGTGCAACGCAGACATCATGGCCCATCAGGGTCAGCAGCATTTTGAGTGTGATGGCGGCATCGCGATTGTCTTCTACCAGCAGAATTCGTAACCGGCATTCTTCGTCCTGCGAGCTGTCACTCGCCAGCTTTTCGAGCTTTCCGATTGAATCTGGTTCGAGTGGAATCCGGAGCGTGAATTTGGAGCCTTTACCAACTCCATCGCTCTCGGCCACGACCGACCCGGAATGAAGCTCCACCAGACCTTTAACCAGCGCGAGGCCCAGTCCGAGGCCACCTTTGTCACGATCCAGCTTCTGGTCCGCCTGGGAAAAGGGCTCGAAAAGATTCTGAAGTACGGCCTCGTCCAGTCCCACCCCGGTGTCTCGAACGAAAATGACGGCCTGCGATGTCTGCACATCAGGCCAGGCTGAGATTTCAACTAACCCGCCGCGCGGCGTAAATTTGGCCGCGTTGTGCAGCAGATTACCGAAGATCTGGGCAATTCGAATTGGATCGCCAGAAGCCCACATCGGGGCTGCTGCCACATTCAGCTTCAGGGTGACCCCCGCGTCCGCCAGTGTCTGACGGTAGTCTTCTGTGGTTTGTCGCACGATTGCACCCAGATCGCACCGCTCAATCCGCAGGGCAATTTTCCCGCGCGCGATTCTTGCCACATCCAGCAGATCATCCACCAGACGGACCATGTGCGTTACCTGGCGGAAGATGATCTCGCGCGTCTGAGCGATCTCGACTTCTGTTACGCCTGGAAGCCTCAGGATTTCAACTGCGTTCCTGACCGGTGCAAGCGGGTTGCGCAATTCGTGCGCCAGCATAGCCAGAAAGTCGTCTTTCCTTTGGTCGGCGTCACGCAGCGCCTGCGCGTACATCAGGCTTTCTTTTAACAGCCGCTTGATCTCTTCCGACGCGGTTTTGAGTTCATCCCGTTGATGAGCGACTTCCTGACGCTGTTTGAAGAGCTCAAAGAAAACCTCAGCCTTGCTTTTGATCACGTCGGCTTCGATTGGCTTTTGAAGGAAATCGACCGCTCCCGCCTCGTACCCGCGAAAACGCCGATTCCAGTCCGAAGCCCCCGCCGTCAGAAAAATGATCGGAACGCGCCGAGTCCGCTCGCTTCCACGCATGAGTTCCGCCAGTTCAAATCCATCCATTCCCGGCATCTGAACATCGACGATGGCAAGAGCGACTTCCTCCTGAAGCAAATACTCAAGCGCTTCGACACCCGATCGGGCTTTCAGTAGAACCAGCCCCTCACGCCGTAGCAGTGCTTCGAGCGCGAAAAGATTCTCTTCCAGATCGTCAACAAGCAAAAAATAAACGGGTTCAACGGCGCTAGTCATCGCTGCAACACGGCCTCCATCAGGTAGGTTGCAATCTGTTGGAGGGTAAGGGCTCGAGCGTGAGTGCACGCATCGAGTGCTGACTGTGGCATTTCCCGAGCGAATGCCGTATCGGGTAATTGGACCAGAGCTGTACCACCGGCGTCTTCAATGGCTTTTAATCCTCGCGCCCCATCGCGGTTCGCTCCGGTTAAGATGACCCCAATCAGGTTCCGTCCGTAGACATCAGCGGCCGATTCGAACAGCACATCGATCGAGGGACGTGAGAAATACTCCGGTGCCTCGTTCGATAGCGAGAGGCGCCTGTTTTCTTCCACCAGCAGATGGTAATCGGGGGGTGCGAGATAAACAGTACCACCAGCGAGTGGCTCTTTGTCCTCGGCTTCGCAGACCCTGATCAGACACTTGTGGCTCAGGCATTCGGCGATCGAACTTTTCATATCGGGATGCAGGTGCACGACACAGAGAATCGGCACTGAAAACGTCGACGGGAGGGGGGACAACAACGTCGAAAGGGCCTCTAAAGCCCCCGCGGACGTACCGATCACAACGGCAGCGACCTGCTGTCGAGATTCTGCCTTCATGGTAGGGGCAAGCCCGTTCACGGCGTCCCTCGTTTCTGAAAAATGCGATCTTCGCGAGAGAATTCGGTAAATGAGTCTGCATAACGTGTGAAGCGCAAACTCTCTTTCGAACCCAATCCAAGAAATCCTTTGCGGACAAGCGAATCGACAAACAGCCCGATCGTTCGGTTCTGATTCTCCAAATCGAAATAAATCAAGACATTACGGCACGAGACAAAATGGACTTCTGCAAAAGCGGAGTCAGACACCAGGCTATGATCCGCGAAGACCGTTCGCATCCGCAAAGTCTTATCAAAAATGGCGCCGCGATAATTCGCTGTGTAATAGTCGGATAACGAGGATTTCCCACCGGACCGCTGATGATTTTCCGTAAATTTGGCGATCCGATCGAGCGAATACACCCCCGCTTCCGCCTGTTTCAACGCGTTCGGGTTTATATCGGTCGCGTAGAAGATCGTTCTGTCTTCCAAGTCTTCCTCACGGAACAAAATCGCTAAAGAATACAGCTCTTCCCCCGTACTGCATCCGGCCACCCATACTTTCAACGAGGGATAGGTCTTCAGGTGGGGTACCACGAGTTCCCTCAACGCCTTGTAGTAAGAGGGATCTCGGAACAGCTCACTGACCTGAACAGTGAGGTAGGACAACAGTGCCGGTAATACTGACTCATCGTGCAGAACGCGATCCTGCAGTTGAGAGATCGTCGTGCACTCAAAATGCTCTTTCGCCTGTTTCATCCTTCGTTTCACGGAGGCCATCGAGTAGCCACGGAAATCGTAGTGGTACTTCCTGAAGACCGCTTCCAGAAGCAGCCGCACTTCAATGTCCTCAGTTTTTCCGGTCACGACACACCCTCGTCGGTTACCTACCAGCGCATCCAGACACGAACAAGCG
>NZ_DASWWZ010000360.1:0-15926 GCF_036405755.1 Schlesneria sp. | reverse complement strand
CGCAGCGGAGTTGGGGTACTGAGCATACGAGGGCCACGCGTGGTCTGGCATGCTGGGGCTGTTGTACACAGCAGGATTGGCTCCACCACCTGGATGCCCGTAGGCAGGCGGATAAGGAGGAGCTCCCCCCGGTCCCATTGGCATCCCGCCACCGGCTGGACCTCCGTAGCCTGGGTATCCCTGTCCTGGTGCAGGAGCAGGAGGAAGTTCCTGACCCGACATCTGCTGACCTGGATACTGCTGCGACATGGCGGCGTACTGAGGGCCACCTTGAGGCATGTAGGCTGCACCGCGGACATTGCCACGAGCGGCGGGGCCGGGGCCCATGCTGTCGGCACATCGCAGCCGGTTGGCGACTTTCTGCACGGCAGGGACCGATCTTGTGGCACGTTCGGCAGCAGCCCGTTCGGCCTGCGTTCCGACCGTTCCTTCCAGGGTGGCGACACCGTTCTGGAACTGAATCGAAATGTCGTAGCCGTCCAGATGGGCTGAAGTCAGAACTTCACCGATCTGCTGGGCGATCTCCTGGTTCCCGACAGCCGCTCCATTGGCACTGACTCCTTCTGGAGCCATTACTTCGGAGTTGACTTGCTTGACGCGGTCACGCTTGGCGGATTCGCCGGCGTGTCCTGCCTGAACGACACTGTTGGTCGATCCTTCGGCGTCAGCACCACGTGAACGTGATGGTGAGCCTTTCTTGCCATTGACGGCCAGGCGATTGTCAACCTTGTTGACGCCGGAAACTTTTCCAGCCAGTTCGGTTGCCTTATCGCGGATCTTGGGGTCGTTCACGGAACCACTCAGAACAGCGGTGCCGTCCCGGTATTCAATGCTGATCTCGCCCTGAACCTTGCCTTTGAGCGCGTTTGCAATCGATTCTGCAACGCGCTGATTGTCGGTCTTCGCTGCTCGAGATCCGGCCGCAGGTTTCGACTCCTTCGACTTCGGACTCGCCGCGAAATTCAAACCGGGGGTTGCCGCCAGCAAGCTGAGCGTTAACACCCACTTCCCGTACTTTCGCATGGAACGTTCTCCTTCCAATTCCTCCCTGACATCTCTGAGGCTGGTGAGCGGAATCGTTCGCAAGGGCGGCACCCGAATGGCATTGTGTGTCGCTGGACTTGATTTTCGAACGCCAAACCGAAGTACCCCTCGATCTGGTCTCATCCGTCACTGGCAGGCGAAGCAAGCTCCGCCCGCGAGGCGCGCTGGCTCCCCGCAGTCTATTCATCGGATGAATTCACACGCTTGCACAACTTTTTCTGATTAATTCAGTAGAAAGTTTTGTAGTGATTTCAGCGAGCGTGCCGGTTTGCGGCTCAGAATGGCCAGATGCGCCGGTTTCAGGTCTCTGTTGGCGGTCCGAATCCCCTTGAGATATACTGGAAGCAGCAAAATCTGCCGGGTGCGTGAATCGCCCGGTTTTCCTCGTAGAAGAATCAATCGAAAAGGCGACGTTCGCAATGGCTAGCAAACGCATGGAGTTGAGAAAGCAGGTCGAAGCTGTTGAAGCTCGCGGCGGCTCGGTCGACACTCCAAAAAAGACAAAGAAGGCGGCCGGCACCAAAACCAAGCGAGTGAAGGAAAAGGTCCAGGCTCGCAAGCGATTGGTCTGGGTCGTGTACAACGGCAGCATGAAAGAAGAGGGGCGATTCCCCTACGACCAGCGAGATGCCGCCGAAGAGAAGATTGAGCTGCTGCGCCAGAAGTCCAAGAAGATGTACTTCATTCAGCCATTGAAAGAAGTCATCGGTGAGCCACCCGGTACTTCCAAGCCAATTTCCGTTGCCGAAATTGAAGATGATGAACAGAAGGTTCTGAAAAGAGCCAGCCTGGAAGACGAGGACGAGGAGGAAGAAGAGGAAGAAGACGACGAGGATGAAGAAGAGGAAGAAGAAGACGACGACGATGAATAACGTCGTCTGACTGATCGGCGACATTCATGCGGCCCCCGGCTCGGTTTCGAGTCGGTCGGGCTGTGTGGAGACAAAAAAGGGCCCCTTGAGGGCTCTGGTCTCAGTCGCTGTCGATTCGCGCCCCTGCCGCGCTCCCGCCCTTGCGGTGGAGGATTGGTCCTGTTGTCTTTGGAGTGCCCCTTTTTCGCTTCGGTTCCGAGTCGTTCTCCCGGGGCCGTCTGCAGGGGTGTTTGAGATTGGGCGATGTGTTCCCGCTGGCGGCGGAATGGATCGCGGTTTCCGGTCGATAAAACAAAGAACTCACCCCGATTTGTCGGGGTGAGTTCTTTGTTTTAGTGCGAGGCCCGCTGGCTACCGCGTCGGCTGATTGTGGTTTGACGACAAGCGGATTGCCGGGGTTGTGTCGGCTGGACCTGCCCGGTTCGCCATGTCGCGGGATGGGCGACTGGCGGTGAATCGTGATGCAGGAGCTGTTCTGGTTTCTCTGCTGGCGTGCTAGACGAGGTCACTGTATCTGCACCGCGTCCTTTGTGTCTGGACCACATCCGAGGTGCCGATGGCTGCTGGAAAACTTCCCCTCAGTCGGTGTCAGTCTAACGATCTCTGCGGGGTGTCATCTCGCGACATTCGACTCTGGTGCGCATGCGACTCTGGTGTGCACGGTGCGAGTGCGGAGTGCCGACCTATTCCTTGATTCCGAGCTTGTCACGCATGGCCTTGACCTGATTGCGGAAATGATTCGCGTGGAACATCCAGGTTCGTCGCTTTGGCTTGCTTCCGGCAACAGAGGCAAGTCGCTCGTACTTTTCGGCCAGGGCGATCTTCACGTCAATCTTCTTCAATTCGACTTTGGACATCTATAGAGACCTTCAACCAAAAACAACCGAAACCGTCTATCGAAAAGCAATAGACCCGGCGGACCGTCGACGAATCCCGAATGTTAGCGGATTTCCTTCGTCGAGTGTAGCCATGAAAGTAAGAATTTGATGGACCGAATATCGTGTTGGTTCATAGTGTCACTTTGATGCGTTGTGCGCGGGTTAGTGTACGGGAATGGTGCGGTTTTTCGTTTTTTTGGAAGATGTGGCCTAGAAAAACACCAGCCAATGTCGCTATTTTGTGGAAGTGTTCAAGGAAAGCGAAGCGCCTGTTCGGAAATGCTGGTCACACCTTTCTGCAGTTGCTTCGGTTTCGTGCGCACGAAGACGTGAAGAGTAATGGAACTCGGACCAAAGGATTGACACGGTTCCACCAAAGGATTGAGCGCTCAAGCCGCAAGTGGATGGTTGTTGATGGTTGCTGGTCGCAGAGCTTTTCGGAAGCGAATCCGATTTTCGCCAAATCGAATAAGCAGCGTCCAGTCTCGATCGACACTGTTCTCGTGTGCAGATCTTGTCACTATTGAGGTTCAGTTCTCTGTCGAATTCTGCTCTTTCTTTCGGCAGCGTTCGGGCTCTCGGAGCTTGAGCGACTCTTCAATTCCGCTTGGCGAGACTAAGTGGTCTCGCCGCAGTGACGTCGGCAGCGGTGCGACAGGGCCCAGGGAAGGCACCTCAACAGCGCATGATGTTGCTTCTCCCATCATCGAGAGTAGCGCCGGAAGCTTGTCAGCTGATCAGTCGTTCTCTGGTCGATTGAGGACCAGGTCGGGCGGTCAAGTGACATCTTGTTCACGGCGGAATTCTCTCCAGGCGCCAGTAGTCGACTCGACGGGGCTGGGATCCGATTCTGCTTTCTTAACCTGTCTTTCTTCCGGTCGATGTCGTCAGGATGTTGACGGTGGAGTTGCGAAAAGAGGACAGAATCGGAACGGTCGAGCCTCCTACGTCTGGCGAATTGGGGGTGACGGAGTTGCTCCAGATTGGTTTTTCGCTAGGGCAGCAGGTCAAAAGCTGTGCGGTAGCGAGGTCTGGGGCTCGGCGAATCATCGCGACCGAGGAAGTGGTGAGGTCCGGCGAGCAGGAAGCTTGCAATTTCCACAGGCAGGTCCCTTGCGAAGAGGCGACGGCCTGTCTGTGGGTGGCATGGTACGTGCACGGGGGTGGGCTGGTCCGTCTTGGGGTAATCTTTCGAACAGTTGTCGCTGCCTTGCGTACATCTGCCATTTTGAAAGTGAAGTCAGGTCGGATTTGATCTCCACTCGTCGAAAGTTCGTTGACGCGAATGTCAGGGTTTTGGAGAGATTGGGGCTTACGCTTAACAGACTGGACAAATGTCGTGACTACCCAAGTTACTTATTCTGTTTGTTCAGTGGTAAAGCGTGAATTCGCGTTACGCGTAGCTGCGTAAAGCCGCAGCACTCCGCATGGAAGCCAAAAAAAGTCTTGCTGAAAAAATCAATGTTGGGATAATCCCGTGGAGCTGCCTGCTGTGCGTTTGTTGTGACCGTAACGCATGTGGAGGTGGTTTTAAGGATTCATAGGTTCGCATTGCTGAAAGGCAAGTGGATTTTAAGGAAAAATTTCCAGGGACGGGTTGGGTGAACGGACCCACATCACAGTCGAAGGAATGGCTGATTGGGGGACTTCTTAGGACCCTGCAGATCATGCTTACCGGATGGTTGTGGTAAGGAAGTCCAATGTCGTCATTGTTTCCGAGTCGAAGATTCGGAGAGATGGAATGACGCAGTTGAGCGGGTCGACGGACTCGAAGACGTTGGCCCGCGACCGATCGAGTAGATTGGATTTCAAACAGGTTTAGCGGATTTAACGAGGATGGACGTGAAGACAAGTTTGGTTTCAGGGGAGAACGCCATGTGACCTTCTCGGTCGCAGGACCCACCCGCTGATGCGACGTTTCAACAATCCGCGCTCTTAACATTCGATCGTGCTAGAAATTGAAGAAAGACCACCAGATGAGAATCCTACCGAAATTCTTAACCCGTCGTGCGCTGCTCTGTGCTGCGCTCCTGATTGTTAACGGTGCAAGCCAGTGCTTTGCCGGTGCGATCGCAACGCCACCAGGTGTCTGGGGGGGACAACAGTTCCGCATCGTGTTTGTCACACCAAACACCACCAATGCAACGTCTTCGAACATCAGCGACTACGATGATTTTGTGAATGCACAAGCAGGGGGCGCCACTTACAACGGAGTCACTGTTCAGTGGCAGGCAATGGCCTCCACCAACACGGTAAACGCCCGTGATCACGTTGGACAAACCGGTACGGCAGTCTACCTGGCTGACGGAACTAAGGTTGCCAACTCGGACACCACCGCTGCAGGGGGATTGTGGAGTGCCGGTGGACTTCAGGCCAACATCAGCCAGGACCTGGATGGTAACGACTACTCAGGTCTTGTCTGGACCGGATCCAGCGGGATTGGTACGACGTACGCAACGATTCCCGTTCCTGGCGATCCACCGGTCCAGTGGGGATTGGGATCAAGCGGCTTTAACGGCAATAACAAGTCGGAAACCGGGAGCATCCTCGGTGGTATCGGTGGTTACACGTGGCTCTCGATTCCAGCCGGTGTCCAACTGAATACCGACCTCTACCAGGTCTACGGAATTTCAGAAGTTCTGACCGCAGTGCCCGAACCTTCGTCGTTCCTCATGTCGGGGATCGGACTTGTCACAATCGGCTTCGTGACGAAGTTGCGACGCCGTCAGGCAGTCGGTTCAGAAACGGTTTGATATGAAAACGGTCACACGTTTGATCTAAATCGGTCATAGTGCAAAGTTGAGAAAAGCGGGCTGTGGTTTCACCACAGCCCGTTTTTCTTTTACGGCCTTCGCTGTAACAGAGGCGATCGAACCTCGCAGCCGGCCTGGGTACGGAACCTCGTTCCCCGCACATCAGCCGCAACGTATCCGCAAGAGGAAACGCTCGTCACAGGACTCGCCCTCATCAGAAGCCCTTTTGGATGCGCGGTCGGTCCGGTTCGTTTTTGTTTCCCGTACAAGCGGCGGTCGAACGGAACGGGCGTCTCAGACTCAATGATGACCGGCTGATCCACCGGGAACGCGAGGGGTGCTGCCGGGTGCCGAGGGTGTGGGCGGCAGTGCCATCGCAAAGCCGCCTGATCGGGGCTGAGTCCCTTTCAGGGCGTGATCCACGCCTGTTCCTGGCCGATCGTCACGTATTGCCCGATCGCGAAACGGGGTGGGGATCGCAGTGCTACGCAGCGGACGATTGTTGAGGCGATGTCTTAAAGTTGCCGTCGTCGCTGACGTCTTCGAATCGGACGCTCATTCGTTTTGAGATCCCCGACTCTTCCATCGTCACTCCGTAGAGGACGTCGGCGACCGTCATTGATCGCTTATGGTGCGTGATCATGATGAACTGGGTGGATTGCTGGAATGCCTTCACCACCGCAGTGAACCGTTCGACGTTGGCTTCGTCCAGTGCTGCATCGACTTCGTCAAGGATACAGAACGGGCTGGGCTTGCTCTTGAAGATCGCCATGATCAAGGCGATGGCCGTCATGGTTTTTTCACCCCCGCTCAGCAAGGAAATGCTGCGAAGTTCTTTCCCGGGGGGACGGGCTGCGATGTCGATGCCGCAGTCGAGCACGTCGTCGGGGTCTTCGAGGACAATGTCCCCTTCACCTCCACCGAACACCTGACGGAACAGTTCCTGAAAATTCTTTCGAATTGTCTCGAACGTCTCGGAGAACAGGCGCCGACTTTCGGAATTGATCTTCCGGATGATGTCTTCCAGTGTCTGTTTGGCTTCGACCAGGTCCTGCAATTGGGATGAAAGCTGCGAATAGCGGCTTTCCAGCATGTCCAGATCGCGGAGGCTGTCCGTGTTGACGGCCCCCATCAGTTTCAGTTGTTTTCGCAACCGGTTCACACGGGATTCAATTTCCGGCCGGACGTCTTCGAATCGCAATCCGCCAAATGGCGAATCTTCGTCGGTGTCCGTAGCGTCGTCATCCGGATGGTCGCTGCCGGTCGCTGCCATTTCACCAGCAGCCGGGTCGGTTGCGTGCCCGGAATGCGCTTCGCGGGTGATCCGGGTTTCGAATTCACCCGCCGCCAGATCGCTGGTCGCCTCGTGGGACCCGTCCCCTGGTGCAGCGGCCTTAGCCGCTGCGGACTTTCGGCCTGCGTTCAGCCCATTCTTACCCAGCCCGCCCCGTTCGTCGAGGAAGAGTTTGAATGCGGAAACACCTGACTGGACTACCTCAGACAGTTGCAACTGGTAATCTTCTTCGAGTTGCTCGGCCAGTTTGGCGAGTGAGTTATTCATGTCGCGGACGCGGATCTCGTCCGTATGATGGCGATCGGCCAGTTCACGGCGTTCCTTGCGGATGACCAGTTCCTGCTCGACGATCTGACTTCGCTCCACGCGAAGGCCCATTTTCTGTCGGTCGAGTCCTCGTGCCGCCGTCTGGATCTGTTCGGCCGTGAGCAGTAATTCGTCACGCATGGCACGGGTATTCAGGATCTGAAGCAGGATCTGCGATCGTTTACTCGTCGACATCACGAATCGGCGTTCTGCTTCTTCATCCTGTGCAGAACGGGATTGGTGCTCGACTTTCAGCCGCAGCACGTGGGCCTGAAGTCCGTCGAGACGTTCTCGCTGTTTTACGAGGTCGAGCTGCCCTTCACTCCGTCGGTGCTCAATCTCTCGACAAGCTTTTTCCAGCGTCTGCAGTTCCTCTCCGGCGACATCGAGTTTTGCCGCAAGTTGCTGGAGCTGTTGCTCGGTTGCGAGAGCCTGTTCTTCCACCAGTGCGAGTTCCTGTTGCTGGTTTCGCAGGATCTCATCGCTGCTGGCAAGTTGTTCGGTGAGGGTCTGCCGTTCCTGTTTCAGCCGATCGAGGGTTTGATCAACGGCAGACAGTTCCGCCTTGAGATCGGCCAGTCGCTGATTCGCATAGTCGAGTTCCGCCGCAGCGGCCTCCAGTTCCGTGTCGGCGCCGGTGAGTGACTGATACATCGCCTGAAGCGAGCTTTCTGCGGCGGTGATATCACGATCGAGCAGGGACAGGTCGTTCTTCAGTCGCCGCAGTTCGCTCTTGCGAGACAGCAGTGAGGTTTCGCTACGGATCGGACCGACGATCAGGGTTCCATTCGCTTCGAGCAATTCCCCTTGCAGCGTCACGAATCGCAAGTTCGCACCGGGTCCCGTTGCAAGGCGCACGGCCACGTCCATGGATTGGACGATCCAGGTGTCGGCCAGGACCGCCGCGGCAAGTCCCTCGATTCCCTTGGTGGAAGCGACCAGCAAATCGGCACGCATGACGACCCCGGGTTCCTGAGAGAGATCAGGCAGGGCCGCAGGATTGAGCTGCAGATGGATGAAGCGGTGATTTCGAGTGACGGGGGGGACAGCAGCGCGGCTGGTGCGATCGGGAATCGCCAGAAAGCCGACGCGACCCGAAAGCTGAACGGTCCCCTGGTTCAGGTAATCGAGCAGTGCCTGATACTCTTTGAGAATGATGAGCTGAGCCCGCGAGCCGAGTGCCACTTCGAGCAGTGCGGCCCGTTCGAGATCGACATCCAGCAGGTCAGCAACGCAGCCCTGGATGGAATTCCACGGCGCTTCTCGCGATGTGCGGGCTCGGGTGAGGATATCTTTCACCCCAATCCCCACCCCTTCCTGACGCAGTTCGAGGTCTTCCAGCAGGCTCTTGCGCGCCTGCGCTGCACTGCGGCGTTCTCTCAGTTCCGCGAGCGATTGTTTGGCATTCTCTTGAACTCCCATCAGGTGGCTGCGGTGAGCCTGAGTGTTCCGCAGGCTTTGCAACGCGGCGGTTTGGATCTGGGCAGCGACGTTAGCGCGCTCGAGGCAGCGTCCCCGCTCGATTTCCCGTTCGGCAAGAGTCCCTTCAAGAGCGTCACGCAGAGACAGGATTCTTTGTCGATCGGTCTGCTGTCCCGCAATATGAGCCCGTAGCGAGGCGACGGAGTTGGTGGAGGCCGAGACGGTTCGGGTCAGTTCCAGACGCTGGGTGCGGTCACGTTCCACTTCTTCGCGTCGTTCTGCAAGCTGGCGTGCCGCCACCTGCAGGCGTTCTTCCTCGTCCGCAACGCGTTGCTGATTCGTCGCGTAGTCGGCTTCGACTTGTTCCAGCCGCTGCTGCTCGAGCTCGATCTCCAGCGTTGTCGCTTGTGCCCGGCGGGCCAGGGTCAGCTTCTGCTTGCGGAGACGTGCAAGCTCTGACTCCAGTTCCTGAAGACGAGCACTCTGGAACTGAATCGTCGCTTCGTGACCGGCGATCGCTTCGCGTCCGATGGAGTTCTGGCGTTCGACGTCGCGAAGTTGATCATCGAGCGTAGCGAGTTCCGCGTCGAAGGCCGCCTCACGTTGTTCGATGACAGCCTGTCGCTCGTTCAAGACGGCAAGTCGCCCGCTGGAGACGACAAGTTGATCCTCCAGGATTTTTCGTTCGGCAGTGAGGTGTCGGAAATCATCTGCCGCCAAACCCAGCCACCACTGCTTCAGCGCGGTCGAGATATCGTGGTATTTGGCCGCCTTGGCAGCCTGGCTGCGAGTGGAGTTGAGTTGCGCTTCGACTTCGTCGACGATGTCGGTCAGCCGTTCGAGATTCTGACCGACGCGTTCGAGTTTTTTCTGCGCCTCAACCTTTCGGGCCTTAAAACGGCTGATTCCCGCCGCCTCTTCGAAGACAGCTCGTCGGCTGGCCGAATTTCCCTGCAGAATCTGATCGACACGTCCCTGTTCGATGATGCTGTAGGCGGCTGTCCCCGCGCCCGTTCCCAGAAACAGGTCCTTGATATCCTTCAGTCGCGCGGGAGCCCGATTGAGAAGGTACTCGGCATCCCCGTTTCTCCAGATTCTTCGGCCGATCTGAACTTCCTGCATATCGAGCGGAAGCTGACCCTGGGAGTTATCAAAGGTTAATGTCGCCTCGGCAAAGGCGCTGGCTTTACGACTGGACGAACCGTTGAAGATGACGTCCGTCATCTCTTTGCCACGGAGACTTTTGGCGGACTGGTCCCCCAGAATCCACTTCATTGCGTCGACGACGTTGCTCTTCCCGCTCCCATTCGGTCCGACAACGCAGTTAATACCTGTCGAAAAATCGAATCGAGTTCGGTCGGCGAAACTCTTGAAGCCGAACAGTTCGAGTGACTTGAGCATTTTGGGGTATCGCGTAAGGGAATGACTCATTCCCGGTCGGTCGCTGGTGCGGCCTTCGTGTCGTTGACGGGACTCGCAGAGGGGAGCGCTCTGCTCTTCGGATCTTTTTCGGTCCGGGGAGTGTGAGCGTCCCTGAGTGAAGTGGATTCAGTATGTCGGGATGGGCCTCGGCTTTCGGCGGGAACAGGATGGGAATGGGGACGTGCTATTTTTTATTGAACCAGGACCAGCTTCCCTTGGATTTGTCACCTTTCTTTTTGGATGACCTGGAACTGCTGGATTCCATTTCTGCCGGTTCACTGTTGATCGGCTCGACGGGAATGTTGGCCATGGTTCCGCTTCTTTCTTCGTCATCGCCCCGCTCTTCGCGAGCCGAGTCTTCTTTCCGGCGAGCGGCTTCGTCAGGATCATGGATGGCGGGAAAGCTGCCGGGAGCGGACTGGTCGCGTCCAATCTTGACTGCCCGTTTACCCCCGGTGATCGCATCGGCCGAGGGACGATGGTAGACACGGCCGGCTGCCGGCAGTTTGTCTGCGGCGAGTGGGACGGCCAGGTTCTTCTGCTTGGAGGTGTCGGCCAGAAGTTGCAGAACATCCGGGTACGTCGCACCCAGTTCGTTTGCGGCCCGGATCACGTCCGCGACCTTCAGTGAAACTTCTTTACGCTCATCTGGTTTACCCACTTCAAATCGTGCCAGCGAGACCGTTGTGGCTCCGGGTTGAGCAGTCACGATGATCTTCTTCCCCGCCGATGCGTACATGGGGGGGCGAAATTCCTGATGAGCTCCGAAGACGACAATCTCAGGTCGGGTTCTCAGAGTGACGTGGACGAGATCGGGGCCGGTCGTGTGAACGACATGCAGCTTGTACTCGTTGTCGAGGTTCTCGTCCCCCTCGCGAATCCCGAGTCGTTCGCCCCGAATGAAGGGGTCGTTTCGATCGAGCGTCCAGAGTGCGCGGAAAGCACCGTAGCGGGTCTCGTCATTGGCCTCGTTCATCAATTCCCGCAGGGCCAGATGAGCTTCTGCGTCTTCCAGAGTTGAGATGGCGGACAACGCAAAGACGCGGAAGGCACGTTCCTTTCGGGCCGCTTCGACGAGGGCGGGTAAACCGGATGAGTCACCCAGGTAGGCCAGCGCCACGGCAGAGTGAAAACGGGATTCCAATGTTGGGGCGACGATCCCTTTTTTCAGAATCGGGATCGAATCGTTGCCGATGGCTTCGAGTTGCAGTGCACTGGAGTGAGCCGTTTCGGGAACTTGCAGATCGTGGGCCAGGCGGGTCATACGGACGCGCAGCTGAATCGGCTCTTCGCGAAACGCCATGTGCCGGATGACCTGCAGATAGCGGGGAAAGTTATCGCGATAACGGGGGTGGACCGAAAGAACCAGCCGTTGATCAGTCTTGGCGGTCGCAAGTGGTTTCTTGATGCCATGTTCATCGAAGTGGTGGAAGCGACGTCCGATGGCGTCGGCGATGCGTTGTGCATTTCGAACGCTGCGGAAGTCGTTTTTCAGGAACATCGAGAGCTCGCGTTCCTTCTTGACGACCGCTCCACTGAGAACGCGGCCCCGACGCAGCAAAGCAGGTTCCGTGGTGGTGTGAGCGGCCAGTCCGGCAGTCAGAACGGGGCCACGGGCGATGGCGTAATCCCAACCGCTCTTGAGCTCGCCGCCGACCATGGCTTTGTCTGACAGGCGGACATCCAGCAGTTCACCCCCCACCAGGCTGGTGGCATTGGCGCTTTCCGGGATCTGGACTTCGACATCCAGACGATCCCCTTTTTTGGCGGTCGGCGACAGGTAGGCTCGCACGGTCACGAGTGCGGTGGTCGGTGACTCGAGGATCGCATTGGGCACCCGATATCCCTGCTGCTTCAGGTCTTCCATCAGCAGGGAACGGAATTGGGAAGGAGCCGGGTCACCACCGGTTCCCGAAAGTCCGCGGACCAGACCGACGCCGTGAAGAACAATCGGATCCAGGCCCGCGAAGGTCGTATGGTCGCCGATGAGAGGTGTATTGACCTTGGTCTGATATTTCTGGTCATCCTCTTCGTCTTCGTCATTGATCTCGATCGGAGCAGCCGGGCGGGCCCATAACAATGCGGGAGTGGCGGCAGCGATTGCAGCCGAATGGAGCCAATGGCGTCGGCTGAAGCCTGTTGAATTGAACTCGTTCATGGATTGTGATTCCTTTCACAGTGAATCGATGCCGCTCGAGCTTCGACGATCGTGGACCTGTAAGCTGGGATCGCCAGCTCGTATGCACTAGCCTGAACTGTGAGAATCAATGGCGAAGATCGGGATGTGATCAGCTTTGAAGTGATGCTGGCGAACGTGTCTGATGAAGGACCGTTCCTGACTCGAATTCAGATTGTGCTTCGGGAATGGCGCGGAAGTTATGTTCAGATGGCAAGACGGTCAAGATGAACTTTCCTGCGCCGACGGGCGGGGAATGTCTGCCCCCCAGGCTGTGCGATTCTTCAGTGGGCCTGTCGTCCCGTCCTGTCCTGCGAACCGGCTTTGAATGAGGTGGTGCGAGGAACTGCTGGCGAGACCCGATGGCAGCAAGTCGTGAAATTCGTGGCACTTATGCCTGCGTTTCTCTCATCACCAATAAAGGCATGTGTTGTCGGGGATTAACCGCGGGCATGGATCTTTTTGCTGATTTTGTTCGGTGCGACTTTGATCTAAGTCAGTCTGTTGATTAGCATACTGCGTTGATGGACCGCGGCTTGGGTTTGGTCGAAGGGTGGCCTGAGCGATCTCTTGAAGTAGTCGCATGGATGCGGGTGGACTCAATGTCAGTGGCTGGCCAACAGTTTGAAATCGATCTGGTAGAGTTGCGTAACCGCGTTAACGCGCGGTTGGCCGACTACATGACTACGTCGACTGACTGTCCCGAGAAATTGCGTGAGGCAATGTCTTACAGCCTTCTGGCCGGGGGCAAACGCCTTCGCCCCGTGCTGGTGCTACTCGCTTGCGAAGCGTGTGGAGGCAAGCTGGAAGAGGCACTGCCCGCCGCTTGCGCTGTCGAAATGATACACACTTATTCGTTGATCCATGACGATCTGCCGGCGATGGACGACGATGATTATCGCCGCGGACGGTTGACCAACCATAAGGTGTTCGGCGAAGGGATGGCGATTCTGGCAGGGGATGCGCTGCTGACGCTCGCCTTTGAAGTTCTCGCCCGCGATATTCAGCCAGCAGCGGTCGCTGCGGCCTGCTGCGCCGATCTGGCTTCAGCCGCCGGTTGTTGTGGGATGGTGGGGGGGCAGGTCGCAGATCTGGAAGCCGAACAGCAACTGGAAAAGCAGAACCAGAATCCGACCGATGCACATGGCTCTGGTTCCGATCCCGAAAAGAATCGCGTCCATCTTGCCCAGCTTGAAGCGATTCACCAGCGTAAGACCGGGCGATTGTTGACGTCGGCCGTCACCATGGGGGCTCGCGTTGCGCAGGCGAGTGTTGATTCGATTCACCGGCTACAGGAATTCGGAAAACGTGTTGGTTTGGCCTTTCAGATTGCGGATGACTTGTTGGATGTGACCGGAGATGCCGCAAAGCTTGGCAAAAAGGTGGGAAAAGACGCGACACTGGGGAAAATGACGTATCCTGCTTTGCTGGGGATCGATGCCAGCCGCAAAAAAGCAGATGACCTGATCACTGAGGCATGTCGACTGATCGAGCCGTTGGGGGCTGGAGCTCACCCGCTAGGGGAACTGGCCAAGTTTGTCGCGAGACGAGATCACTAAGACCGAACGCTGAGCGTCGGTAGCGTATAAGATATGATTCCCATTTCGTTTCGGGAATTAATTCACTGGAGTCGATAATGAAGTTTGAACTGCTGCCACGAATTCACTCGCCCCGGGATCTCAAAGGTCTGACGGACCAGCAGCTGGTTCAACTGGCTGACGAGATTCGTGAGGCGTTGTGTAACCTGGTGCAGGAACGGTCGGCTCACTTTGCCAGCAATCTGGGTGTTGTCGAGCTGTGCCTCGCGCTTCATCTAGTCTACGACTTCTCCAAGGATCGCCTGATCTGGGATACCGGTCACCAGATCTATCCGCACAAACTGATCACCGGCCGTTTCGAACAGTTTTCCACGATTCGGACCAAGGGGGGGCTGATGGGCTTTCCCAATCCGAATGAAAGCCCCTACGACCTGTTCATGACGGGCCACGCCGGGGCGAGTGTTTCGACCGTCCTGGGGATGAAAGCGGCAGATGATCTGCTGGGCGATTCGTCCCGCAAGTCGGTCGCTGTCATTGGTGACGGTGCACTGCCATCGGGCGTGGTCTTCGAAGCGATGAACAACGCGGCCGAACTCAACAAAGACCTGCTGGTCATCCTCAACGATAACGAGATGGGGATCTGCCCGCGTGTCGGTGGCTTGGCGACCTATCTCGACAAGGCCCGGACCGCTCCGTTCTATAATGGACTCAAACGGGACGTGAACTGGCTGCTGAACAAGCTGCCGATGGTCGGAAAAACGTCACGCGATGCGATCGGTCAGTTCAAGGACGCGCTGAAGGCGTTCCTGCATGGGGGAATGCTGTTCGAAGAGATGGGCTTCCGGTATATCGGTCCCGTTGATGGCCACGACCTGTTCGCCTTGCGCAATGCGCTCGAGATGGTGAAGGAAGTCACCGGGCCTGTCCTGCTGCACGTCTTCACCCAGAAAGGACATGGGTTTGAGCCGGCGTGTGAAGACCCGGTTACTTACCACGCCCCCGCCCCGTTCGCACGGAACACGAAGAACGAAGTCGTCTCGATCAAGAAGTCGACGGCTCGTGCCTATACCAATTCGATGAGCGATGCGATTTACGATGCCATGCAGAGTGATCCCAAAGTCTGCGTCCTCACTGCAGCCATGTGCGAAGGGAACAAGCTGGGCCGGGTTCGCATGGATTTCCCGGATCGGTTCTTCGATACCGGAATTTGCGAGGCACACACCGTTGCCTTCGCGGGGGGGATGGCCAAGAGCGGGATGCGGCCGATCGTGAATATCTACAGCACGTTCCTGCAGAGAAGCTTTGATCATATCTTCCAGGAAGTTGCGCTTCAGAATCTGCCGGTCACGTTCTGTCTGGATCGCGGTGGCTTCGCGGGTCCTGATGGACCGACGCACCACGGTGTCTTTGACAATACCTACATGCGTGTGTTCCCAAATATGACTGTGATGGCGCCGGGGGACGAACTGGACGTCGCACCGATGCTCGACTTTGCACTGGCTCATAGCGGTCCGACTTCGATCCGCTATCCGAAAGCCAACGTTGAACACGTGGCACGTGCTGAATGTCCCATCGAGTACGGCAAGTCAGAAGTCCTTCGCTGGGGCGAGGACGGTATGTTCGTCGCCTTCGGGTCGCTGTTTACAGCCTGTGTGGCGGCGTCGGACCGTCTCAAGGAAGAGGGGCTGGACGTGGGGGTGATCAACGCTCGTTTCGCCAAGCCCATCGATCAGGCGACGATCTTCCGTGCACTTGAAGAGACCGGATTCGTCGTCACCGTGGAAGAAAACTCACTGTGCGGAGGTTTCGGAGCGGCCGTGCTCGAAGCTGCGAACGCCGCGGGAGTCTCCACGAACAATCTCAAGTGCCTCGGCATCCCCGACCGGTTCATCGAACATGGTGAACGGGAAGAATTACTGGCCGACATCGGGCTGGATGTGGATGGACTTGTTGCTACTGCTCTCGCCCTGGCCGATCGAGGGACACTCGTCGAATAGCTGGCAGGAATTGCCTCACCATCAAGACAAGGATGTTGTCTATGCGCCAAACAGCCCGCTTCGTCTGCCTCGCCCTGAGCGGACTCCTGTTGATGGGACCGTCGATCGCCAGGTCGGCCGACAAGTATAAGTTGGAAGAACCTGTCGATGATGTACGCGTCTTCGGCGTGGGGACTCGCGTTGATGTGTCGGGCAAACTGCTGGTCGCGCCGAAGGCCGAACCC
>NZ_DASWWZ010000359.1:0-5786 GCF_036405755.1 Schlesneria sp. | reverse complement strand
GCGGGCAGGAGCGGGGTGTTCGCCGTTCCAGACGGTTAATTCTTCCTTGGTCAGCGGAACGAAGTCACGTTCCATGATCGGACTGGTCTGCCCCAGCTTCAGGTGCTTGTTAAAGAATTCATACATCATCAGCCGGCTGGGCTGGTTGTAGTTGTGCGGGAAGGCCATGTACTTCCCTTCCACATTGTCGGGGGCTCCCAGCATGCTGTAATGCTGTTTCAGTTGCGGCAGTCCCTTCGTTTCCAGCTCTCGCGTCCAGTCGTCGGCTGCGGTCATTCCCAGAGGACGCGGAGCGATCATCGCGGCGAATTCGATATTTCCCGTGTTCACGCGCAGATAGCTGGCGTTTTCACAGGTACATCCACCCTGCATCGAAGTCGAAACCATCACGGCGGGGAAGAAGGCGGCGGGACGTGGGTCGAGACTTCCCAGAAGGAACGTCTGAGTTCCCCCACCGCTGGCGCCCGTCACGCCGATGCGACTCGTATCCACATCGCTGAGCGAGCTGATCCAGTCCAGCGCCCGGATTGAGTTCCAGGCTTGAAGGCCCACAATATTCAGGCACCGCAGCTCGGATTGAGCACTGAAGATTCCCCAGCGATCCGGCTGACTGAGTTCAGGACGCTGTTTGGCGAATCCGTGAGCGATCTCGAACGGGATCGGCCCAGAATCCGGGTATCCCAGCATGTCGTAAAGAAAAACGATGCATCCCATCCGTGCCAGTTGGACACAGCGCGCTTGCAGAGGGAATCTGCCACTGGGAATCGACTCGGCCTTGCTCTTCAGTTCCTGTTCGAATGTGGCGTCGTTGTGTTCGTAGAACCTTCCGTTGGCCCAGTGACCGTGTGGACACAATACGGCGGGCAACTTCCCGGGTTTGGGATTCTTCGGCCGGTAGAGGCTTCCCGTGCAATAGAGGCCGTCACCTGTTTCGAGGATGACGCGTTCGACCGTGAAGTCGTCGCGTTCGACTTTTCCGTGCACAACCGCGTTCAGCGGTTTTTTCGTTGGCATCGGCCAAAGCCCCAGTGCAACCTGCAACTGCCGACGGACGTATTCGGAACGCTGCTTCCATTCCTCGACGCTGGCACTCGGAGTCCAGGGGAAGTAGGCGTTGAGGTCTTTCAGTCCCCCAAGTCTCACGTCGTTTGGCAGCGTGTCTGCGGGAAGGACACGGGGGGCAGCGCCCTGGGCCACCTGTCGGACACCGACTGCGTTAGCGACAGCCACGGAGGCTGCGGCAAATTTGAGAATGGTACGACGATCGATTTTTGGGGTATCGCTCAAGGGGCGTCTCCGTAGGAATTCCATGGGCTGCAACTTCAGGGCGACATCATAGAAATCACTTGTGATAGAAATCAACAAGCACCTATGCGAGAACCCACCCCCGGGAGCCCACAGCGCAGAGCTTTCCCCCTGGCGGGTATTAGGACCGCGCGATCCTGAGACTTGGATCGCCTGATGCGGCGGCAGTTCGGCTGTTCCTCGCTGCCGTCGGGACTCAGGCAACGGGGGCCATGCCGCTCAGTCTGATGAACTGCACGTACTGGCCTGATTCCCCTGCTCTGCCAGCTTTTCCCGTGCGAGCCGCAGTTGTCCGCAGGCCGCGTCAATGTCGGCCCCCTTGCGTTTGCGGACTGTTGCGGGAATGCCGAATGACTCGAGGACTTGAACGAACTCGCCGGTTCGGGGAGCCGTCGGGGCAACAAATTCCAGCTCGGTCACACCGTTCATCGGGATCAGATTGACGTGGGCGATGCGCGACTGGAGTCGCTTCGCAAGTTGCCGTGCATGCAGTGGATCGTCGTTGACGCCCGAAAGAAGTACGTACTCGTACGTGACGCGACGTCCGGTAATTTCGAAATAGTCATCCGCGGCCTGGAGGACTGCGTCGATACCGATCTTGTCATTGACGGGAACAAGTCGAGTTCGCAGTTCGTTGTCCGGGGCGTGCAGAGAGACGGCCAGGTTATACTGCTTTCCCGAACGGGCGAGTTCTCGAATTTTCTCGGGCAAGCCGACGGTCGAGATCGTGATTCTGCGGGCCCCCAGTCCCAGCCCCCCTTTTTCATTCAGGGTATCCAGAGCGGGAATTAACGACTTCAGGTTCGCCAGGGGCTCGCCGATTCCCATGACGACCAGATTCGTGATCTGCTCCCCTTTCTTCAGCAAGCGGTCGAGCCTCAGTACCTGCTCCAGAATTTCCCCTGTCGTCAGACTGCGCTTGAGTCCCAGCAGGCCGCTCGCGCAAAAGACGCACCCCATGGCGCAGCCGACCTGAGTAGAGATGCAGATTGTCCGTCGATCGGGCTCTCGCATCAGCACGCATTCGATGAACTGGCCATCGTGCAGCTCGAGCAGCAGCTTTTCTGTTCCGTCGCGCGAGACCTGATGCTGCGCCTGGCGCGCCGGAAACAAGGAAAATTCGTCAGCCAGCGCCGCGCGCAACGTGGCCGGAACATCGTGCATCTCTGCGAAGTCACTCACCCGGCGTCCGAAGATCCAGCGGCGGATCTGACCGGCCCGGTAGGCGGGAAAACCGTGAGCCACACACCAGTCTGCCAGCCCTGCGGCGTCGAGCTCATAAAGGCGCGTCTTGAAGGGGCGATCCGCAATTACTGGGAGGATGGACATGAAAACCCTAGACCGTTGAGAATCTCTCGACCGGCTTGACTCTTGTTGAGGATGTAGAAGTGGATTCCATTCACCCCCTGGTCGATCAATTCGCGACATTGTGCGATGGCAAATTCAACACCAATCTCGTGTTGTGCCTGTTTGTCTTCTTTCACTGCTTCCAGACGGGACGTCAGGTCGGCGGGAATTCCGGCTCCGCACATGGCGGTAATTCGCTGAATTCGAGCAAATTCCGTGATCGGCATAATCCCCGGGATCAATGGTACGTTGATGTGGGCTCGATTCAACCTGTCACGGAATCGAAAGAAGCTGTCGTTGTCGAAGAACAACTGTGTGAAGATTGCATCTGCACCATTCCTGACTTTCCGAACCAGGTTTTCGAAATCGACGTCCAGGTTGGGCGCTTCCGGATGCTTTTCCGGGTAGCCAGCGACACCGATCCCCATCTCGGGAAAGCTTTCGCGAATCAAGCTGACGAGTTCGTTAGCATATCGCAATCCCCCTTCAATTGCCTGAAAAGAGGCTTGTCCTGCAGGAGCATCACCGCGCAGAGCCATAATGTTGCGCAGTCCCTCGGCCCAGGCATAATGCAGCCATTCCGTTAACTGCTCGCGGGTACTACCCACGCAGGTGAAGTGGGCTGTGGCGGATGTTTTGAACTTCTCCTGGATCTCGCGGCACCATTCGACAGTTCGCTTGCTTGTCGACCCCCCTGCACCGTAGGTACACGAAACGAAGGCGGGGCGGAACGGGACCATTTCTGCCAGGGTCTGACGCAGCGAGTCATCCCCTTCCGCTGTCTTCGGGGGAAAGACTTCAATGGACAGCCCAAAGCGGCCACCGGCATACACGTCTTTGATTCGCATTGCACCGCTCGTCATACCCAGATTGCTCCCTGCTTGTAAGATATCGATGCAGCAGATTATGCGATCACTCGCCTGGCTGCCACCATCATTTTTGTCTCAAACTTCGGAAGATCTCCAAAGGCAGGTGCCGGGTGCGAAATCTGAAAATCGCTGCCGTCACCTGCTCCGTGGATCATAGGGTTGATTCAAGAGTAAGACCGGTCGTGCGGGGATGACAGGCTCGATGTTGACGTCACCTGCACGCACAATTTTCTGTTGATGCGTGGTCGGGGTTGCCGGTTTAGGAAGGCCGGTCGAGGAGCTTGTACATTTGTGATCTGCAGGGATGGAGATTTTTCGGATATCACTTTCCCTGGTTTAATCGCGAGACAGTAGATACCGAAGTAGCTATACTACTTGGACCAACCACGTTGACACCAACATGCTTGAATGGTCATCCTTCATCAGGGTGGGCGGCGGCTGTGGGCGAAGCGGACCGTCTCGATAAGATATTGTTGGGGCGTTCAACGTTGGATACCCCCTAAACTCAGAATGTTCAGAAGGAACGTCGATATGTCGACCGCTGAAGCGACAAAGTCCAAGACAGCCGATTCCACCAAGAGCGCGTCGAGCGCGCGTCTTCCCTACAAGGTAAAGGACATTGGGCTTGCCGATTTTGGTCGCAAGGAAATTGAAATCGCTGAAAACGAAATGCCGGGTTTGATGGCACTTCGTGAGCGCTATGGCAAGACAAAGCCCCTCAAGGGAGCTCGAATTGCCGGCTGTCTTCACATGACCATTCAGACTGCAGTGCTGATCGAAACACTGGTTGAACTGGGTGCGGACGTCACCTGGAGCAGTTGCAACATCTTCTCGACCCAGGATCATGCTGCCGCAGCAATCGCTGCTGCCGGGATTCCGGTTTACGCCTGGAAGGGGATGACCAACGAAGAATTCGACTGGTGCATTGAACAGACCCTCTACTTCCCGGACGGTCAGCCACTCAACATGATTCTCGACGACGGCGGTGACCTCACGTCGATGGTTCATCAAAAGTTTCCCGAGTTGCTTAAGGGCATCAAGGGCCTCAGCGAAGAAACCACTACCGGGGTTCATCGACTCGTTCAGATGCACGAACGTGGCGAGCTGAAGGTTCCAGCCATTAACATCAATGACTCGGTTACCAAGAGCAAATTCGACAACCTGTATGGGTGTCGCGAATCGCTCGCAGACGGGATCAAGCGAGCAACCGACGTGATGCTCGCCGGTAAGGTCTGCGTCGTGGCCGGTTATGGCGATGTCGGTAAAGGCTGTGCCATCTCGATGCAGCGTTACGGCGCTCGCGTTATCGTGACGGAAATCGATCCGATTTGCGCTCTTCAGGCAGCAATGGAAGGTTTCGAAGTCACGACGATGGAAGAAGCCGCCGCGCAAGGAAACATTTTCGTCACGACCACCGGTTGCTGTGACATTGTTCGTGGCGAGCACATCGAGAAGATGCCGAACGACGCGATTATCTGCAACATCGGGCACTTCGACCTCGAAATCGATGTCGCCTGGCTGGAAGAGCAGGTCAAGAACGGCAAAGCGACCAAGGTTAACGTCAAGCCAAGCGAAGTCGGTGCTGTTGATCGTTATACCTTTAAGTCTACAGGGCACAGCGTGATCCTGCTGGCTCAGGGACGGCTCGTGAACCTCGGTTGTGCCACCGGCCATCCCTCGTTCGTGATGTCAAACAGCTTTACCAACCAGGTCCTGGCTCAGTTGGCTCTGTGGAACGACACCAGCCGCTACGCAGTCGGTGTCCACCGTCTGCCGAAAGAACTGGACGAAGAAGTCGCCCGTCTGCACCTGGAAAAGATCGGTGTCAAGCTGTCGAAGCTGTCGGAAAAGCAGGCCAAGTACCTGGGCTTGCCGATCAATGGCCCCTTCAAGCCCGACCACTACCGCTACTAATTCGGACCTGAGGCAGGGGTCAGTATTCCGTACGACATTCATTTGAAGTCGGCGACTGACCTGTGCTCATCAGGGTCGGAGTGATTATCGCAAAGTCCAGCTCATCGAGCTGGACTTTGTTTTTGGTGCGCCTGGCATGTTGTGTTTCTCGGAGATGGAAGTTCTCTACGGGCCGTGATGACCGGAACCGTGAGCTGTAGGACAGGGTGTCCGCCGCGAGGCGGGATCTGAAGGGAGCCGAAAGCGAAACTTGGACTCGACGAACAGAAACTGGATACAAGGCCGACGTGGTGGGGTAACCCGGCAATGGACGGGGATGCCCAATGCTCATCCGGACACTCACGCCGGTAA
>NZ_DASWWZ010000358.1:0-8526 GCF_036405755.1 Schlesneria sp. | reverse complement strand
CGCTTGATCGAGGCGGAAGCGGAATTGGCGAAAGTCGATCTCAAGCAGAAATTCAAACTGAAACTCGACCTGAACACGATCCGATTAGACCTGATTGGCAGCGGAAAGAAAGAGGACCAGACCACCTTTTTGCAGCTGTTTAACGCGGTCAATCAACGAGGTCCCATTGCGGCCCTTCCCGATCTCTCCGTCGCGTTTGATAATGGTGACGTCTTATGGCTGCGGGGTTACTGCCATTTTATCGCCGCGTTCTGCGACATGATCCTGGCCTACGATCATCAGCGCCTCTTTGATCATGTGGGACAGTTGATCTACCCTCGACACATTTCCTCGGAGCCTATTACCGAACCGTTGGATCTTGTCGGAGGTAAAGACCAGACCTGGCAGTTCATGGATCTCATCACCGCCATCCACTTGCTGAACCTGCCGCTGAAAGAGCCCCCCCGGATGGAATCCGCGCGACAACACCTGCTTGAAATGATTCGAATGTCGCGCGAATCGTGGGCTCTGATTCAGGCCGAGACCGACGACGATCGCGAATGGTTACCAAACCCCAAACAAAAGGGCGTATTGCGGGTTCCGGTGACCCGGGAAATTATTGATGGCTGGCACGCCGTCCTGATTGAAATGGAAGAACTCCTGGAAGGTCGCAAACTCGTCCCTTTCTGGCGGGACTACGCATCAGTGTTCGGCGGGAACCGCGAAATTCCGGATGGAACACGAGGCATCAATCTAAAGCGCGTCTTCGCCGAACCGCGAGATTTTGACCTCATACTGCTGATTCAGGGATCGGGTGTCCGGCCCTACCTCGAACGGGGACCCCTCTCGACTCCAGAAACCTGGGAGAACCTGGGCCGCGTCTTCCGGGGCCAGTTTTTTGGTTTTGCTGCGTGGTTTAACTAGCGACCAAAAGAAAAGAAACTTGACCACGGATCACGCAGATGTCACGGATCAGGCGATAACAATAACAACAAAACGGACCTGGAATTTCTCGTTTTAAAACCGTGTCATCGGAGTCATCTGTAGTTGCCCGTTTTTTTGACGGAGGAACGATCAGGGCGACGAGAACCCCTCAGATCGATTTGTGGAAGGTACTCACATGGCGATCATTCTGTTGCTGGGCATCATCGCTTTCGTCATCAGCCTGCAAATCCTGTCAACGTATGCAACGGTGGTTTATACCGCCCCCTTCGCCCTGCTGTCCTTCATCGTATGGGTTTCCCATCAACGGTGTACGAGAAAGGCGATCGCAGCGGCGATCGGCGCAGCGATTCCCATCGCACTGTTTCATTGCTTGTTTCTGTACGACATCTGGGTTCGATTGCCGGGTCAAGGAGGAGGAGCGAATATAGGACTCGGTATCCTGCTCGTCTATCTGATGCCGTGTTTCGTGGTTATATCAATGGCGACAGGATGGGCCTTGGGCCGCAGAGGTGAGCAGGTTCCCCGTGAATGAGCGGACTGCTGGCAATGAACTTGAGCGGCCCCATGGGCGGGGTAACATGCAGCAAATCATACGGAAGAGTGAGCTGTTCCTGCGTATCGATGTTCTTGAACACCGCTTCCTTGGAATCTGGCCGGACCTCGACCAGTTCGTGGCGGAATCGGCAGTCAATTTCCTTGCGGGCCGCGACCTCCTCCAGCGTGGCTCGGTACGGTTCGACCGCAAAAATGTGTGGCAGTGCCGACGCAAAGGTAATCTTCGTCTTGTCCCGGACACCGGCCTCGCGAAATCGGTCGTCAGCCAGGTACATGATCTTTTGCGGCGCTCCCCCACACTTCACGGCTCCCGAGGGATTGGTGAACACGGCGTTGCCCCCCCGAAACGAGCGAATGGCTTCCCAGGTCGAATCGACGGTCGCATACGAGTAGTTGCTGCACACTCCACCCTGGCCAACTGATTCCTTCAAACCCGGAATCTTGTCCCAGTTGATCTGGATGCCCGCTCCCACGACCAGCCAGTCATAGGTGATCGTCTTGCCATCTCGAGTTCGAAGCATGTTCTGATCGGGAAAGAACTCTGCCACTGCATCCCGGAGCCAGGTCACGCCGCGCGGAATCACCGACCTTTCCCTACGTTCGGTTACCGTTTTCTTCGCCAGTCCGGCTCCCACCATCGTCCACAGCGGTTGATAATAGTGCGTGTCGGACGGCTCGATGACCGCCACGTCGCGGCGACGGAACCAGCCCCGCGTTAACTGCGCGGCGACGGTGATACCTGCTGTGCCGCCGCCGACAATGATGATCTGATGGTAAATGATTTTGGACATCGGATGACTCCTGTTTCGATTGTCAAGCAATGAGGTTTCGCAGGATGACAAACGCGGCGACCGCGAGAATGGCGATTACAAACACTTTCTGGAGCATGGGACCGGACAATCGCCGACCGATCCGCTGACCTGCAAACAGCCCGGCGATCCCACCAGCGACGAATAACGCTGTCACGACCGGATCGATCACCCGACCAGCCCACGCTTGAGCAGCGACGCCGGACACACTGACCAGGGCGATGACCATCAGAGACGTACCGACAGCGCGATGGATGGACATCCCGCTGAACAGGACCAGGGCAGGGACAATCACGAATCCGCCGCCGACTCCGAAGAGTCCCGACAGGATTCCCGTCAGCACCCCCACGATGAGCAGCAGCACGGTACATCGTGAGGTCAGGATCAATGCCCCGGTTGCATCCCGCCGACACGTGGGGCCATCCTCTTGATCCGGAACCGGACAAACCGCGGGAGGAAGAACCGGATGGGATGCCTGTTGCCAGAGTCGCATGGCGACGATCACCATTAAGCCCCCAAAGGCCAACAGAAGAATCGCTTCGGGGATCCGGCTGGCGATCCAGGTTCCCAGGGGGGCACCGACCATTCCGGCGATGGCGAACAGCAGTCCGGTCCGCAGTTCGACTTCTCCGAGTTTCCACCGATGAAGAAAGCCAATGAAAGACGTTGCCCCCACTGCTGCCAGCGAAATCGCGACTGCTTCACGTGGATTCAGGTTGAGTCCATAGACCAGCAACGGAACCGCGAAGATCGCCCCGCCGCCACCGGTCAGCCCCAGTGAGAGTCCAACCACCGCTCCGAAGATCAAGCTCAGTGGTGCCATAATGTGTTCCTGACTCTCGTCAACTTTCCGCTCACGCGTTCTTTGTTTGACTGACCGTCTCCGACTCCACGGGAGCCGACGGATGATTCACCGACTCGCCACATGCACCTCTCAGGACGGCGATCCGTTTCCAGACACCAAATCCGAAGAGAGCTGGGCCGATGACGACGCAGAGTGGACAGGTCACCCCGGCCACGAGGGCGGTGCCCGTTCCCACCGCTCCCAACCCAGCGCCTAGTGTCATGCAGGAATTCGCTTCTCGGAGTTCCGTATTGCGGGCTGTTTCCGTTGTGTTCGTCATTGGAATCTCTCCCAGAGGGCGTTCACGATCAGCCAGACGATTGCCAGCCCCCAGACAATCAGGCACGGGGAACAGATACCCGTCCGACAGGTCCCAGTTTTGCAGGTCGCTTCCGTGGTTGTGGGAATGGTGCTGGAATCCAGCACCTTGTTGTGTTGTCCTGCGTTCATGAGTTCGCTCCTTGACCTGGAGTGTGAAATGGGTGGGGAGATCACTGTGCGTACGCCTCGTCTCAATTCAACCGGGTCACCGGGAGTCCGGCCCCCAGCCAGGCGTTGTATCCACCGGACATGTTGGTCACGTCGAAGCCTGCCCGTTGCAGGATGCTCGTCGCAATCGCCGAGCGTCCACCGGCCTGACATTGCGCGACGACTGGACGTGTGCGGTCGATGGTCTCAATCTCACTCAGCAACTTGCCCAGAAATCGGTGCTCGGCACCGGCGATGTGTCCCTCCTGGAACTCGGTCGCCGCACGCACGTCCAACAGCTTGACCTCCCCGCTGGCGATTCGTTCTTTCAGTTTGTCTGGAGTTTCGGAGCGGTACGACTCGGTCCGCAGGCCCGCCGCTTTCACGGCGGCCGCATCGAACGAACCACAGACATTGTTGATCCCGATTGAACGGAGCCTGTTCAAGACCTCGGGCAACGCTGAGGGCTGGGCAACCAGGTGCAGCGGTTTCTCGTAGTCCACAATAAACCCCGCCCATTGAGCGAGCATGTTTAAGGGAATATTAATCGTGCCGGGAACGTGGCCTGCGGCGAACTCCGCGGATGGCGCGACATCAATCGTCTGTCCGCTCAGAGCAATTTTCGGCAGCAGATCGGACGCGGGAGATTTCACCGGTGTGAGGTTTCGCACCAGTTCCGGCCCCTCTTTGTTGACCCGCTTCATCACCGCGAAGTAGAACGGCGTCTCCGGTTGATCCGCCAAGATGTAATCCACAAACTTCTGCTCGTCTTTGAACTGCAAGGCGGGATTGAACAGCCTCTCATAGCCGACCGTGCTGGATGGGATTGCGCCCAGTCCTTTACCGCAGGCGCTACCCGCCCCGTGCGCGGGCCAGACCTGAAGATGGTCGGGCAGATCGAGGAACTTCCGCATCGAGTGATACAGCTGTCTTGCTCCTGTCTCGGCACTCCCTTTCACGCCTGCTGCCGTCTCCAGCAGGTCCGGGCGACCAATCGAGCCGACGAATACGAAGTCGCCAGTGAAGATTCCCATCGGGACATTTGCTCCACCCCCTTCGTCGGTCAGCACATAGGAGACGTGCTCCGGGGTGTGCCCCGGAGTGTGCAGCACTTCCAGCTCCACCTTGCCGACCCGAATCACGTCACCATCTTTGACGAGTTGTGAGTTGTGTTGATCCGCGAACTGATACTTCCAGTCGGCGGGACCTTCGTCGGAGAGGTAGAGCTTCGCACCAACGCGGTCGGCCAGTTCTCGGGAACCCGACACGAAGTCGGCGTGAATGTGTGTTTCAGCAGATGCGGTGATCCGCAGTCCTTCAGCCGCAGCGGCTTCGAGATAGGGTTCCACGTTCCGGCCGGGATCAATCACAATCGCCTCACCGGTTCGCTGACAGCCAACCATGTAAGACGCGTGAGCCAACGATTTGTCATAGAAGTACTTGAGGAGCATGATTTTCGTCCTTCAGAAGTGAGGCTGTGACGTATGACTCGAGTTATGCGGCCAGTTACCCGCAGCACTTTTTCGGTGGGGCACACGCGGCCCCGCTACCTGTCACCTTTGTCGGTGAGGACTTGGGCAGTTGATTCCAGGGCATCCGGGCGAGCAGCATGCCCATGCCACAGGTATCTGTGATCCCTGCGAAGGTGAGCCCTGCTCCGACGAACGCGGACAGCCCGATCCAGTACGGGCTGACGAAATACCCCAGGACTGATCCCGTCAGCACCATGAGTCCCGCCGCGATGCGAACCTGCCGTTCCAGGGAGATGGTTTTTTTCCCGCGAATCACAGGCAATCCCGCCTGTTCCCAGGCCTGCGTGCCCCCGTCGACGTTCATGACATTCGTGTACCCCGCTGCCAGGAATTTCTCGCACGCCTGCTTGCCACGACTGCCCGATCGACAGATGACGTACAGGGGTGCTGTGTCGCTGTGACCGGCAGCGAACTGTGCGGCGTTCAACTGATCGAGCGGGGCATTCCGGGCACTGCTCACATGGACTTCGCGGTACTCGACTGGCGTCCGCACATCGATCAACTCGACTGCAGCGCCGGAGTCGATGAGATCGGACAACTTCTGAGGGGCGATCGTAGGAATGCTCATGATAGGTTCCTTCTGGTAAGTGTTTATTTCAAAAGATCGAGATATCGGAACTTGACGACATGATTGGCAAAAAAAAGAGGCGGTTAGCTGGCGACGGCTTTGTCGAAACGCTCCACAATGCACGTCATGATATTCTTCAAATGCGGTTCCACGACCCGGTAGAAGACTTTCCGTCCATCTTTCTGGCTGTCCAGGAAGCCGCACCGCTGCATCAGTCGCAAGTGCTCAGACGCCATGGCCGTAGGCAAATCACAGCTTTCGGCCAATTCACCGACGGTGTAGTTTCCCGACAAGAGCATCTGGATCATCCGCAATCGATGAGGATGGGCTAGCACGCGAAGGCACTCCGCCGCTTCCCCGAGCGCGTCCAGTTCGGTCAGTCGTGATTCAGCATTTGCCATGGGGCTGGTCCTCTCTTGTGTTGGTTAAATATATCGGAATGTTCCGAACTATCAAACAGTTTTTCGCGCGACGGTCACGGATTTTTTCAAAAGCACCTCCGAGCAACCATCGTCCTATGTTTGCCTGACATTGGCGGGTAGTTGCGGTTGTTGCGTCGAACCGTGCCAATGCGCGCCCACCACGAGGATCAACAGATCGGCCGATGCTGGCAGAGCCGATTTCGGACAGTGGGACTTCTCGCTGAAGCCGCACTCGTCGCTTGTGCTGCGGACATCGATCTGAACCCGATTCGCGCGGCGAGGGGGGCTCGACTGGAGACTCCAGACTCCACTTCAGTCCAACGTCGGCGTCAAGCTCAGCAGACTGAACCAGAACCCCAGAGATCGCCAACCCCGGCGGTGGTCCTGCAGCGAAAAGAGATCACATCCGCAACTCCGCCAGAAAGACCAACAACACGGCAACGAAGCATCGATCGACCGCCGATCGATTTCTGGCCCCATAACCGCTCGACGAGTGGAACGGCAAGACTGGTCCCGTCGCCCACCGTACTCGAGCCCGTCGCAGCGACAAAGGCTTCCTGCCGCTGACGCAGGAAAACTAAGTTCTAATCGATTGGAAGGCTGCGCTGTTCCTGTGCCTGAGTCTTTGGTACGTAAACTAGAACAGAGTCTTCCGAAAATCGTTTGACGTCGCCCAGTCTTGAGGGAGGCTTCGATGCGCAGTTGTACTGCCCTCCGCTAAGACTCGCTGTGTCGAAGAAGTCGCTGTCAAAAAGGTGAGGGAGGAAAGATCAAGATGTTGATACCGAGGAGAGAAGCGGGGATCCGGCTGGCCAAGTTGGCCAGCCCCTGGCCAGTCGGTGGCCAGTCCCATGTGCTGCAAGGATTCCGAGTTATGTGCTTTTGAGAGGGGCTGGCCAGCTGGCCAGGTGATTTAATGTAGATCCACAACAGGAAGTGTTCACTTCGCCTCTTTGATCGGGGTGGCCAACTCAATGCAATTGGAATGAAGTGGGCTGGCGCCTGGTTCCATGCGTTTTCCGGTTGATTTCGAAACCGATGGAGAGTCAGTCCCCCCTTTTCACCAGAGCCCCAGGACGACGAGGCGTGCTCGTTTGGACAGCGGCGAATGTCTCGAGCTGAGGCCGCGCTGAGACACTGAGGAGGCCTCGACGGAAGGTAGACGAAGACCCGGGACCGATCGATCTCTTCCAATGAAAGACGACAGAGGGGAAGTTGGACAGAAAGACGAACTCAGTCGATTGAGACTGGGCAAAGAGGCCGTCCCCTCGAGAATCCCCGGCTTTGATGTCGGAATGACAGGACGGCTATTGGACCTTTTCTGGGATGGCGTGCAAGCTGAGTTTCTATGTCTCTCGATTTTCAAGACCGTTGATCAAACCCGATAGCATGCGCGAAATCTCTTCAAGCTGAGACTTGAGTTCGGCATGTTTGGACTCGTCGATCAGACCTCGACGTTTGGCGAGCTCAAGTTGAGGGACACATTCTTGGACGGAGCCTCGTGCGATGCCGAAAAAATGTTTGCGATCCGCTTTGGTAAAGCGGCCGTTCCCTTCGGCGATGTTGGATGAAATCGATAACGCGGCTCGGTTGAGTTGATCGACGAGGAAACCGTAGCCGCGTTGAAACTGTTCCGTAACGACGCAAACGGAGTCCGCGAAGTCGACGGACTTCTGGTAGACCAGCAGCTTCTCGAAAGCAAAGGTCATGAAGGTCCCCTGACAAGGAGAATTTGCTGGATGCTGCGGAAGAATGCCAAACAGCCAAGAGAGTAGTGAGTAGAAAGTAGACCGAGCAGATGGGAGAAAGTAGTCCACCGAGCTGGAAAAGTACCTCGTTCGCAAAGCGAAGCCACTCCGATCTTGGTCTTTTCTACTCTCTACTTTCTCCCATCTACTCTCTATTTTTGTGGCCTAAGGGCCAAAAAAATCGGGATGACAGGATTTGAACCTGCGGCCTCTACGTCCCGAACGTAGCGCTCTAGCCAAGCTGAGCTACATCCCGTTTTTGTGCTGGTCGATACGGTTCTGAGTATATTTTGGGCTTGGAATGTCGGCAAGCGAATCGTTGGTTGTTCCGGGGCTGGGGCGTTAACATCCGTTCGGCTCCTCTCCCTGTTGCCGGGAGCCGGTTGTCACCTGCTTGACGAATTTTCCTTTGCTTTTCCAGACAGATGCTGATGCCTGCTGATATTCAAGATGCTGATGCCCGACAACGACTTGCGAAGCTGCCTCCTCTCAGTTACGGGCCGCTCACCCTGTCGTCCCGATACCTGCTTTCGCCCTTGGCGGGGTACACGAACCTGCCGTTTCGCCGGATTGTCCGTGAGATTGGGGGCGTGGGGTTGGCGACGACCGATCTGGTGAATGCGCGCGGGCTGCTGGATGGGAGCGGGAAGACTCTG
>NZ_DASWWZ010000357.1:0-7194 GCF_036405755.1 Schlesneria sp. | reverse complement strand
GATTCTACTGGCACGAACGAGTGCTCGAGAACGGAAAGCTACTCCATCAACGACTTGACTGGGGGGACGGTACTACAGGTGGCCGGGCAATCTATCCGTTGGGCGAAGATCAGGCCGACGTCCCCCCGACGATGATCGATTATGGCCGGACCGTAGCGGGAGGCTATAACGGGGTGCAGGGAAGAATCGTGACTCCGCTTGACGGGATCTGGCAACCACAAAGCTGTCGCTGGTTGCCGGAAGTCCTCAGGGAGCAGCAAATCACATCTCGCGCTGTATCGAAGGACGGAGTGGAACTTCTCGAAATCACTTACCACAAGCCGATGGACAATGCCCCGATAACAATGCTGCTGGACCCGCGCCACAGCTATCTGCCGAGAAGCACACTTTGGGGATGGGAGGGTCATGTGAGTGAATACAAACAGTTTCCCCCGGGGATCTGGATAGCCACGATGGGCGTGTTCGACATGCAAGAGAGAAAACAATCCTGGAAAATGACCAGTGTCGTCTTCAACGAGGATATCGCGGACGAAAAAGTGCGTCCCCCGAAGCCGGGCGATGGAACCCGAATCACGGATATGACGCAGCGGAAAACCTGGTTTCATGGATCGCCACCTCCGATCCCAGACCCGATTCAGGAGAACGAGACTTCACCCGTGCAAGGAGATGGGTCCCCCATCGTCGCCAGGCCACTCACTGGAACTTGGAGCTGGTTACCGTTGTGGTTCACTCTTTTGGGAATCTCAGCATTAGCAATTTCGCTTTTTGCCAGAAAGCCAGACCGGACTTAAACGTGGTTTCAGAACCCTATTTTACACAATCAGACGATCACCCATTCTCATCAGTTGATGCAGCAGAACTTGATTATTGGATACAGGCTGAGGGCCATCGCAGATGATTTCGTCAAGCATACTTGTGACAGCTATTGCTTGGCACATCATCAGACGGGCTTTCTTACAAAAGATCTCCTTGGCCAGATTACAGTAACCTTCCATTCCAGCATTGTCTTCTGGGGGACAAATCATGGCTCGCCCGAAAGTTCTCTGCATTCAAGAGCATTCGCTTCGGCGTGGCCTTGCATACATCTGCCTGACCTTACTTCTGCCCGTTGCCGCCATCGCGGAAGAACCAACTCTTGATGAAGCGATGAGTGCACTGGAGAGCTGGCGAGCTTCGTTTACCAGCATTCATATCACCTATGAGATTGATGAAGGGATCCTCGAAAATTCCTCGGCTGAATCCGCCATGACAACCGGCGAATACTACTGGTCGGAAGCGAAGCGATTCTATTGGTACGAGCGATTTGCCGAAGACGGAAAGCAACTGAGTCAATATCTCGACTGGGGGGATGGCCGAATCAGCGGCCGGGCGTTTTATCCCCGAGGGGCAGGACTGGAAAAGGAGCGACCATCTACGTTAGTCTACGGACGAATTGATCCGCAATCACCTAACGGAGCCGTTGGACGAGCAGTGACTGCACTCTATGGGCTCTGGCAGGCCCCCACTTGTCGCTGGTTACCGGAGATTCTTCGCGAGAAGCACGTGACATCTCACGTGGTCTCTTTAGACGGTATTCAGTGCTTGGAAATTGCCTACCAGGACGATCACGACAAACCGCACATCACTCTGGTCCTGGACCCCCGTTATAGCTATTTGCCGAGAAGCATGCTCACGAGTTGGCACTATGAGGTGAGTCAATTTAAGCGTTTTGCACCGGGAATCTGGATGCCTGTCGCCGGCGTTCTCGACTTGAGAGAGAGGAAACAAGCCTGGGAAATCACCAGTGTTGTTTTCAACCAGGATATTGCCGATGAAAAGGTTCGGACCCCGCTTCCCGGCGATGGAGCACGGATCACAGACATGATTCAGGGCAAAATCTGGTATCATGGAACTCCTCCGCCGCGCCAAGGTCAAAGCGAAGAGACCGAACCGTCCGCCATTCCCCGCACAGGGAACCCAATTGTCGCCCAGCCACATCGGTCGACCGAGAATTTATTACCTGCGTGGTTGACCCTGATTGGGGGTCTGGCACTTGGAATTTCCGCCTTCCTCGGCCTCCGGCGTGGGAACTCGTCTTAGAGGTTCCTGTCATTCCCCATCTGAGTTTTCTCGATCACGGAAACGGAAATCCGGTTTGCACCATGAAAAAGCGGGAAAAGAGCGCTGATGCCGGGCGGCAGGGTTTCTCTCTGGTGGAACTGCTCGTTTCCATTGGGGTGATCAGCCTGGTATTGGCGATCGCCATGCCGGCTGTTCAACACTCGCGCGAGGCTGCGCGTGCGACGGTCTGCAGAAATCATTTGCGGCAACTAGGGATTGCGATCCACGAACATGAAAGCGCGAAACAGGCCTATCCGCTGACGCGGACCCATTGGGCGACGGATCCGATCACCCCAGGGCGGTCGCTGCATGTCGAACTGCTTCCTTACCTGGATTTCGCCACGGCCTATCACAAGGTCGATTTTGATGAAATCTATTCTGATTATGAAAGTGCACCGACTGCGTTTGTCGCCTCCAACCAGGAATTGCTTAGCGTGACGGTGCCGGTTTTTCTCTGTCCATCAGACCGACAGCGGGTGGGGGGCTGTAATTATCGATGTTCGATGGGAACTGCAGAGTCCATTGAGATCGCTGACGGCTTCTTTGTGAACAACGTCGTCACGCGGCCAGCCGATATCACCGACGGTCTTTCCAACACGGTCATGATGGGGGAGCGGGTCCTGGGAAGCTTTTCACCAACCGTCGATTACTGGCGAGACATTCTCCTTGTGCGAGGCGGAATCCCGTCGAACGATGCTGACGGCTGGACAGAAGGCTGCACCGATGCAGCACTCACCGCCAGCTATGTTGGCAGTGACAACTATTCAGGGGGAACGTGGCTTCGCGGAGGGTGGCGCAACACATGGTACCACCACGGATTTCCGCCGAACCATTCCGTCCCCGATTGCGCTTTCGCCGGCCCCAACTCCGGAGGAGGTTCCGGCCAGTACTCGGCGCGCAGTTATCATTCGCAGACGGTGAATGTGGTATTTGGCGACGGGGCAGTACGGGCCATCTCGCAAAACATTGCCGTCCCGCTGTGGCGTGCACTCGCCACCCGGAGCGGTGGCGAAAACGTTTCCGATTTCTGATCGGATAATTGCCGTTCCCGGAATCTGATTGACACGATGGGCTCAAACCTGCACTTTGGTGAATTCCATTTCGTCACGTTCGCGAATACTGCCTGATTGATTGTTTCCAACAGAACATGCCTGCCCCTCGTCACATTACAAGAGGCATAAGCGATGGCTCGTTCGAAGGTCCAACATGTCTGTCTGCGGGGACCGGGAAGTCTTCTTTATATCGGCCTTCTGTTGCTTCCCCGTTCCGTCTGTCAGGCAGAACCACCTGCACTTGCTGAAGCGATCACAGCACTGGACAACTGGCGTGCGGCGTTCAACAGCATTCATATCAATTATGAAATCGACGAAGGGGTCATCGAGGAACCACCACGGGGCCCGCTGTTGACTGTCGGCGAATACTACTGGTCAGACGCAAGGCGGTTTTACTGGCACGACCAACAGTTCCGGGATCGAAAGATGCTCGGTCAGAATCTCATCTGGAGAGACAGTTTTATCAGCGGATGGGCGAGGTTTCCTTCTGGGGAGGACCAGGAAAAAGTCCCACCTACCTCCATCGAATTCGGCCGAACTATCAACGGTGGTTTCAATGGCATTCAGGGGCTCATCGTCACGACTCTTCACGGGCTTTGGCAACCACAGACCTGTTGCTGGTTACCGGAACTTCTCAAAAAGCAGCAGCTAAGCAGTCGTGTGATTACCGCAGAGGGCGCCCCATGCCTGGAAGTGACGTACCAGAATCAGATGGACACAGACCCGACAACACTCGTGCTGGATCCGCGCTATGGGTACCTCCCGAGAAGCGTCACGGGCGGTTGGGAGACTCAGATCAGTGAATTCCAGCAGTTTCCCCCAGGTATCTGGATGCCGACAGCGGGCGTATTCGACATCATCGAACAAAAGAAATCCTGGAAACTCACCAGCGTCGTTTTCAACCAGGACATCGAGGACGAGAAAGTTTCGATCGCGGAACCGGGGGAAGGTACGCTCATGATCGATCGGGTCCAGGGGAGTGTCTGGATCCATGGAACACCTCCCATTGTTCTTGAGCCAAAAGAGGAGGATGAAAATGACCACCGACAGGGCGACGGCAGGTGCGGCGGACCGGGGTCATTAGTGAACGGAGTCGGAAAACCGCTACCAGTTTGGCTGGTCGTTCTGGGGTCCGTGAGCCTGTTCGTGGGCACCCTCGTCAGCCGCGCGCGTGAGCTTTTCTAACGTCCGCAACCTGCTTGTCGGGCGATCTCGAAGCTCACGGACTGTGTAAGATGCGGCTCGCCTTTGGCCGGCCCGCCCACAGACCATCTCCACTCCGTTGTCTCCTGCCCCTGATTTTGTTCTTCTCTTGAGAGGATCAGAAATCAGACCCAAGGTGGGAAGATCGCCGGAACAGAAATCTTCTTTGTAACGCGGATCATGAGATGACACAGACGTTGAGACTCGAGCCGGTGCGGACATTGACGCATGGCAACGCCGTATTTTCTGCCGCGTTCTCTCCCAACGGGAAGCAGATCGCAACGGCGAGTCTCGACAATACCGTCCGCCTCTGGAACCTCTCCGATGGCGAAGTGCTCACCACTCTGAAGGGGCACGGTGACGGGGTCTGTTTCGTCGATTTCCATTCCGACGGCCGCATCGTGACTGCCAGTCTCGACCGAACCTTGCGCATCTGGTCGGCTGACGGAAGTCAGGTCCTGACGACCTTCATCGGGCACCAGGATTACCTCACCTGTGCTGCGATCGCGCGCAATGGGACACTGCTGGTGTCGGGCGGATTCGACAAGACGGTCCGTGTCTGGGACAGCCAAACGGAACTGAATGTCGTCGTCTGGACCGGCCATACCGAGAACGTGCAGTGTGTCGCAATCAGCGGCGACGGAAAGACGGTCGCTTCGGGAGGAGACGACCAGACGATCCGATTGTGGAATGTCGAATCGCAGTCACTCAGCAAGGTGGTCATGGGACATTCGAAGGGAGTTGAAGGACTCGCCTTTTCCCCCGATGGAACCCTGCTCGCCTCTGCCAGCGTCGACGGTAGCGTCCGGCTCTGGTCCCGGACCGGCGAACTGGTCGCCACACTTGAGCAGATCCCGGTCCTCGTGAAATCCGTGGTCTTCTCACCGGACGGGCGCTGGCTGGTTTCGGGTGACGGAGTCGGAACATTGCGAGTCTGGGACACGGCCAACCTGCAACTCGTGTTGACGACGCCGGCTCACAAAAACTCGATCCACGATCTGACATTCAGCCGCGATGGGACGCACTTCGCCTCAGCCGGATTCGACCGGACGATTCATGTCTGGAACGTCGTCGAGAAACAGGACTGACGACACCGTATTCTCATCCATCATTCTCATCCATCCCCTCCGCATAGCACCGGTTGACCGGTCTGCCGGGCTACCGGTGTGCGCAGCACAAGAGGTCTCTGCCACCGCGCATTCGTCATGACGGCCGATAGGAGATGGACGGCGTCTTTACCGAACAAACCTCTTGCGGCTGACGCCGCCCCGGTAGCCGCGATGACGCGACAACCGGGGCTACCCGTGAGGAATTCAGTCTAGATCCACCGAGATCTGCTTTCTCTGACTAATTCTTTTCTGACGAAGATTCTTTTAACAACTCGGATTCTCGCGGGACGGCGACGTCGAAGTAGCCGAGCAACATCTCATCCCAGGACTGCTCCCCCCACTTCACGGTCTTGGACGGGTCGGGGTTCGCCAGGTTTCGAGCCGAATTGTCAAACGCGGCGAAGGACTGAATCTTGGAACCGCGAGGGATCAAACGGGGTTCAATCAGCTTGTAAGCTGTCTGCCAGTTGAAGTCGTAATGGGGCACATCCAGCAGCACTTCCTTCGTTCCATCATTGTGCGTGAGTTCGTAACGAAATGACTTCCCTCGCAGATGCATGTGCGGGGAAAGGGACAAAAGCTGCAAATCCTGGGGGGCGGTGACGACACTGGACGAGAACGCCTGATTGTCCAGTTCCGGCTGGATCTTGAACTTTGTATTCACGGTCGAAACCGTCCGGATTTCGTGCGTCACTTCGGCAGGATCGGCGAACAGCAATCCGATCTGCGTCCGATCTTCCTGGGCAACTCCGTTGGGCGTGTAGTGCATCTGGAAGATGAACTTCGCACCAGCCGGGATCCGTTTCGCCATCCCCTGAGGGTATTCACCCACGCGCAGGCCTGGAACGAAGGCGGTCAGCATCTGCCGGTCTCCGTCACGAACTTCTCCATCGGTGGAAATGAAGACAATCACATGATGCACAACCGCGCGGCTTCCCGGAATGATTTCCGCCCCCGTAACCCACTTGTCTTCCGTCAGTCCGGGATCGACCGAAAAATACTGGTAGTCAACCGTCCCTTCGGCAGGAACCGTGAAGGGAGTCTCGGACATCCAGACAACGTGGTCAGGCTTTCGTGGAAGCTGCCAGCCTTCTGTGTAGGTTGGTGGAGGAGGAAGTTCCGCTGGATCACCTTCAGGGGTCCCGGCGGCGACCCAATGCTGCAGGAGCGAGAGTTCTTCCTGAGTCAGTCGCCGCTCGTTGGCGAAATGACCATGTTCTGGCGAAGCGTGCCAGGGGGGCATCTGACCGGTCTGAGTGACCTCCACAATCATATCGGCCCACCCGGCGACTTCGTGGTAGTCCGTCAGACTGAAGGGAGCGATCTCGCCCGGCCGATGACAATCGACGCAGTGTTTCTGCAAGAGGCGCGAGATCTGATTGGAATAGGTCACGGTACTATTCGAAGTACCGGTTTTAACCGGTCGTGACCGCCCGAT
This sequence comes from Schlesneria sp., assembly GCF_036405755.1. Taxonomy (NCBI): domain Bacteria; kingdom Pseudomonadati; phylum Planctomycetota; class Planctomycetia; order Planctomycetales; family Planctomycetaceae; genus Schlesneria; species Schlesneria sp. The sequence goes on along the minus strand of NZ_DASWWZ010000357.1, from coordinate 292 downwards.
CAGGCAGCCTACCGCAGCGGTTTCGGTTACGCTGACCGGCGTTCCGGCGAGAACTTCGTCGATCGCCAGTTTCAGATCCTCGCGCGTCGGAGCCGGCCGGGACTTCCCCCCGACGGAATACTGATCGTCGACTCGGCCCCGGTATCGGACGATCCGCTTCGCATCGAGCACAAAGACTTCCGGCGTGCGCGTCGCCCCCAGATCGTCCACGACTTCCTGGTTCAGGTCTTTGAGAATGGGATACGTCAGGCCGTTCGTGCGAGCGAACGCGGCGATTTCCGTCAGCGAGTCC
>NZ_DASWWZ010000356.1:0-3062 GCF_036405755.1 Schlesneria sp. | reverse complement strand
AGGCGACGAAGTGTTGCAGCAAGAATTTCGAATTGAAGGAAGTGTTGGATGAATCTGGAAGTACTGACCGACGCAGACACCGTCGCTCGCCAAGCGGCGAGTGAAATCGCCTGCTTCGCGCGGAGCGCCGTCGCGGAACGTGGCCAATTTTTGCTGGCGGTCAGTGGCGGCAGGACCCCCTGGGTGATGCTCAAGGTCCTGACCGAAGAAGAAATCCCCTGGGGGAATGTCCACATTTTTCAAGTTGATGAACGCGCCGCACCCGATGGCCATTCCGACAGAAACCTGACACATCTCAGGGCCAGCCTCGCCGGTGCTCCGATCCCCGAGAGCCAGATACACGCGATGAATACAGCGGCGCAGGACCTGCAAGCTTCCGCAGACCAGTACTGTGAACTTCTCCGAACTTACGCAGGTGTCCCCCCCGTGCTGGACCTCGTTCATCTCGGTCTCGGAACTGATGGGCATACAGCGTCGCTCGTTCCCAATGACTCCGCCCTGTCGATTGAAGGGAGCGACGTTGCCATCACGGACGTTTATCAGGGTCGCCAGCGCATGACGCTGACCTTCCCGGTCCTCAACCGCAGCAGGAAAATTCTCTGGGTCGTCACCGGTGCAGAGAAGCGAGAGATGTTGTCGCGGTTGCAAAGTGGTGACCAGACGATTCCCGCGGGTCGAATTCGTCGCGACGACGCGATCATCCTTGCGGATCAGGCCGCGGCGGGAACAACCTGAAGACGGCAACAGATCAGCGAAGCTCCCCCCGGTAGCGTTCGCCTCGCCTTGATCCAGGTGCGTTTCGAAAGCCCGTTTCAGACGACGGGTTTATTGTGAAGATGGCACCGTACCTACCATGCGGACATAGCGGAATGCCGGCTCCCACGACGATGAGTCTGATCAAAACGAACAACATTAGACATCGGAGAAAACTCATGAATCGCATCTGCGTCGCGTGGAGCCTGATCGTTCTCCTCTCGGGAATCTCGCCGTTGATCGCAGCGGAAACGGCCAGACTTGATTTATCCAGTCCCCTTCCCCATCAGGTCGTACAGCGGGAAGGCTTCCAGTCCTCTCGTTCGCACGATCACAATCTTGGAGGCCCCGAACTGGGCTACGCGGACATCGAAGTACAGGGAACTCTTCCTGCCGACGTCAAAGGAGAGCTTGAGTTCCGCGTCGTGGCGCTCAAGGGAGCCTTTGGAACGGATTCCAACTGGGCGCCGCTGGTGACGGAATCAGAGGGACAGACGTTTCGTGGTCCGGCAGAAATGGTGGCGGGGGGATGGTACCGACTGGAAGTACGCTGCATCCGTGACGGCAAAACGGTTGCCGAAGGGGCCGTCGAACCTGTCGGTGTCGGAGAAGTCTTTCTTATCGCAGGACAGTCGTACGCTGCGGGTGCAAATGACGAACTGCTGAAAGTCACCGATCCCGAAAGGCGTGTCTCCGCCTATGACTGGGTGGCGAAAACCTGGTCCGTAGCCAACGATCCCCAACCCCATGTTGGAGATGGAGGAACCATCTGGCCGCATCTGGGAGACCTTCTCGTCCCGACACTGCGCGTCCCTGTCGCGTTTGTGAATGTCGCCGTGGGAGGGACATCGTCACGCCAATGGCTGCCCGACGAAGAACTACACCGCCGTCTGGTGAAGGCGGGACGCGATATCGGTTCGTTCCGAGCCGTTTTGTGGCAGCAGGGAGAATCCGATGTCATCGAACACACCCCGACAGAGACCTATATCGGGAACATGATCAAGATCCGGGAAGCCGCCGCGCGGGCATGGCGATTCGAGCCACCCTGGCTGCTTGCGAAATCCACTCTTCACCCCACCGTCTACAATGATCCCGTGGCAGAAGAACGGATTCGGTCAGCCATACACCAACTATGGAAGCGGCCTCACTTCGGGCCGGGCCCCGATACGGACCAGTTGGCAGGTGAAAATCGGGGGGACGTCAATTCTCGCCGTCATTTTTCCGGCATCGGACAACGCCGTGCTGCCCTGTTGTGGTATGTCGCTGTTTGGAACGAGATCCACAAAGGGAACCCGTAAGGACCTCATCCCGTCATCGTAACCTCCCGTTGTCAGCCAATCGCATGACCGTCCGAGCCTCGTCACCCAAAATTGAAGTGATGGCGAGGAGGTGTATTCCATGGGCGAAACAGAAGCGATTTCGGTTGCCCCTTGCAACAGCAAAGCACGATTCAAACGAGTGAGGGGTCGCGACTCAGCCTGGGTTCACTGGAGTTCGGCAACGTTCCTTGACCTTCCAGAAATCGTCGATGCTTTTCAGTTCTTCTGTCTGATAAGTTCCGGGTTTTAAAGAGATCTTGCGCGTGGTGTGTTGAGCCACGACTTGTTCGATGCGTTCCACCGAGATCTCATCGCGGGGAACAGTCACTTGCGCAAATTCCTGGTCCGCATAGTACTGTGGCTTACGTCCTTGGTGCTCATGCGGCAGGTAGATCGTTCCATTGTTGAAGTCGACGGCAAACGCAATCACTCCCGGCACGAAGAAGAACATCAACCCCACAGCATCCAGCGCGACAATCTTCCAATCCAGTGGACCGGCCGGTTGACCGCGCCGTTCAGGATGCAGAATCGTACCACAACCGACGCCGAGACAAAGACATCCTTGAGCAACCGTCCATGCGACGAAACGACGGCGTGAGACCAGATCCATTGAACAACGCCTCGATGAAACCCTCGGCGAGACTGACGGGGACGCAACAGAATGTCACGGGTCAGTCGCGATGTGCAATCCAAAATGATGGGACGAGGCTTCTATTTCATTTCGGCAGAATCGGCAATATGTCTTGCTCGCCGGTCGGCTTTCGCATCAAGGCCGACAACTGTCCATTTGACCAATTGAACGGAACCAGTTCCGACCAAAATGGACAGCCCGCTGACGATGTACCCTCATTCGAGACATCTCCGACGCCTCCTCTGACATGCGCGCCCCAAAGTAGAGAGTACACACCAAGTCCCGACCACGGGTCCGGTCTCGGCGTGCTCCTTCAAAGTTTCGAACTGTCACCGAAAAGCGCCCGGAAGAATTCAGAG
>NZ_DASWWZ010000355.1:0-7171 GCF_036405755.1 Schlesneria sp. | reverse complement strand
TTCGACTTTCCTGATCGTATTGTCACAAGCCTTAAAAGACTTGTTAGACAAGGTCTTCATACGGCCAGCAACCACATCATACGAACAAAACTGATTCTCAAAATCTCTCCAACCATGTTTTCAAAGATCTGTTCCCACCGCAGTTGCGTCGCGTTTGTGTTGCGTTCGCGTCGTTGGCGGGAGGGGAATATTAGCGTCGTTTTTCTGAGTGTCAATCAACCGGGGGAAGTTTTTTTGAGAGTTTCCAAGTTTTTTCAAATCGATCGCGGCTGTATACGAAGAAGCCCTGAAAAATAGGGGTTTCTGCTTTCCTGCACCCACGGCGACATCGACGATAAGGTATGAAAATGGGTGGATGTGTTGATGGGTTCGGCGTGGGAGAGGCCGTTCCGACTGTTTTTGTGCCCGGGAGGGAATCCTGTGGAATAAACGCCGGTGAGGCGCGTCTATAGAGCAGAGGGGCACACCCGCTGCCGCGAGAGATAGAGAACCAACTCGAGTGAAAGAAGATTGAGAATGAAGAAGACTTCCGTTGCACTGATTCTGAGCCTGTTCGCAGTCGGCTGTGAAAACGCTTCCAAGCCTGCTCCCACCAGCGAACCTCCGACCATGCCGCCACACATGACGGCTCCTGCAGGTGCTCCAACGACTCCTCCCGCAACTCCCGAGAAGACGGAAGAAGCCGCTCCTGCTGATCCAGCTGCTCCTGTCACCGAACAGCCCAAGGTAGAAGAACCCGCTCCCGCCGAGCCAAAGGCTGAGTAATGCCTGATGACCAGTGCGCTGGTCATTGGTCTGCCGATCTGATTGAATGAAAGTGGGGATGGAGTCAAACTCGATCCCCACTTTTCGTTTGTCTCGGCCAGGATTGGAAACATCGGGACTTGAGGCAGGCTGTTCGGGGCGGCCAGCAACGCCGCACTCTCATCGCTCATGACTTCCGAGAACCGCTGTGTCTTGTGATGGTGAATACAAAAGCGATGTCGAAACGCCGTCGCTTTGCCTGGATCTGAATCGATTCGAAGAAAATCTTGAGAAGCTTCAGGCTCTGCTCCCTTCCGCCGGGAAGAGCTGGAGGCCTCAGGTGGCGTATCACGGCACTTCCCAACTGGCTGCGGCGCAATTGCAGGCAGGTGCTGTCGGACTGACCTGCGGCAGCGTTGCAGAAGCGGAGTACTTTGCCTCCTGCGGCTTTCACGATCTGCTGGTCACGCAGTCCCCTGTCGGCTCGCAGCGAATTCGAAGAATTGCAGCGCTGTGTGGAACCACTCGTCTGCTGGTGACTTGCGACCACTATGTGCAGGCGCAATCACTCTCCGAAGAATGCGCGCGACAGGGAGTTACGTGTCGTGTGCTGGTGGAACTGAATCTCGGATCAGAACGGGCGGGGGTGCGGCCCGGGCGGGACGCGATTGAGCTGGGCAAAGGGATCGCTCGGCTTCCCAACTTGCAACTGTGCGGAATCACCGGCTGTGAGAGCTCATCCCCTCGGGAAAGCGATCTCTTGTTGGAGAGCGGGCAAGTGGGGGCCGCCCTGGGGGTGCTGGCTCACGCCCGTCACATGTTTGTCAAAAATGATCTGCGGTGTGACACCGTGAGTACCAGTGGGACAGGAGCCTTTCACCGGGTGCTCGCCAGTCCGGCTGTCACGGAAATCCAGGCTGGGAACCTCGTATTAGGAACCGAACGCATTTTTGACGGTGGCAAACCGGAACCACTGGAGCGGGCGCTGAGCCTGCTGGCGACAGTCGTTGGGCGTCCCTCTTTCGAGCGAGCGGTGCTCGACGTCGGGCGAACCGCCATGGGTGTCGGGAGCGGGCTTCCTGTTCTTCGCAGAGGAGCCGATGCGCGCGTCCTTTGTGTCAACTCTGATCACCTGGTCGTCGCTTTGGGGCCCGTCTCAGCAGAATGGAGAATCGGTGATCGAGTCGAGCTGGAAGTCGACGTTCCTCCGCTGACGACCCCGCTTCATCGTCAGATCCTCTGTTTTCGGGGAGAACGCCTGGAAGAGGTCTGGCCAATTCATCGCCACGGAAACCTGATATGATGGCCGCAGGTAACACGACGCCCCACTGGGGTGAACTTTTCAGCGGGAAGGATGGACTGTGACGCGGACATTGGGTCGGACAGGTCTGAGCGTCTCGCCAATCGGTTTTGGCGCCTTCAAGATCGGTCGCAATCAGGGAGTGAAGTACCCGACGCCCTACGAGCTTCCTGACGAAAAGGAGGTCTCTCGCCTGTTGAACGCCGTCCTCGATCTGGGTTGCACGCTCATTGATACCGCCCCTGCCTATGGACTGAGTGAGGCGCGTATCGGTGACGCCATCGGGCATCGTCGCGGAGAGATTATTCTGTCCACGAAAGTGGGCGAAACATTCGCCGACGGCGTAAGTACTTACGACTTTTCAGAGGGGGGCATTCGCACCAGTCTCGAACGCAGTCTGCGCAAGCTGCGAACGGACTTTCTTGATGTCGTGCTGATCCATTCGTCAGGGGATGATCTTCAGATCCTTCGTGAGACGCCCGCCGTGGAAGTGCTGCAGCAGTTCAAGGACCGTGGGGTGATTGGAGCCATCGGGATGTCCGGGAAGACCGTCGAAGGAGCCAGTCAGGCGCTCAACTGGGCGGACGTCCTGATGGTCGAATTCAACCTCAACGACACCACCCATGCGGAAGTTATTCAGGCGGCGTCTGATCGTGATGTGGCGATCTTTGTGAAGAAGGGCCTCGCCTCAGGCAAGCTCGCTGCCGAAGACTCAATCCGGTTTGTACTGGGACAATCGGGAGTCACCAGCCTGATCCTGGGGGGACTCAACCTGGATCATTTTCGAGAGAACTGGCGCGTAGCATTGGAATCGCGGCGCCCATGATTTCGGGGTGACAGCTGCGACCGTCATGGCTCGCAAGCGTGATGACTTGCGAGTTCGGACCCTCTTCGGAATGGCTCACGGGACAAATTCAGGGGGCGATTTTCCAGCCGTATCGGCCGAGTTCAATGACAAGCATGACCACGCCCATGATCAGTGCAGCCAGAGACACGAATAGAAGCGAAACGTAGATATCCGGAGCAGGAGCGTTGTCAGTGTTGCGTGGTGCCATGGAATTTGAACCTTCGTGATCCAGTGATGCTCGATGAATCTCGTTTGTTACAGCTTGGTGGTAACGGTATCGCCTACGCTGATGGTCATGTTCTTCTGGCGGGAATTCGAGACGATATAACCGACAGCACGATCTGCCTGAACCAGCGTCAAGCGGATGACAGCGACGTACTTGTCACCACGGAAGACGGTCAGAGTGTGTCCGACGACCAGTCCGTCATCCGATCCCACCGAGATCTGCACCAGTTCCCGTGAGCTTCGTTCGGCCTTGCGAACTTCGGTGACAACGCCTTCAACAGGTGGAGGTGGCGTTGTTTCGACGATCATCTGCTTGGGATCGGTCGTCAGCTCTTTGGAGGCGAGATACCCCTTCATGACCCGAGTGTCGTTCAGGAGCTGTTCGTATTTTTCGCTCACCTGCTGAAGCTGGATATCGAGAGCGAATCGCTTGTCTTCGGTCTCGTTTCGTTCTTTGACAAGCTCTTCGCGGGAAGCGAACAATTCGCTGTTCTTGGCTCGCTGCAGGTCAGCTTCTTTCTTTCGCTCGATCTCTTCAGCACTGGCCAGGGCGGCCAGGTCACGCTGCTGGTCGAGATCCTTCCGCAGTTGTTTGTTATCCGAATCCAGAGCCGTGACCTGAGCGGTCAGAGCGGTGTTCTGGCCGAGGAATTTTTGATTCTCGTCGGTCAAACGAGCGATCTTTTCTGCCGTGTCCGCACGTTCTTTATCGAACTCGGTCTGCATGTTGGCGGCTTTGGACTTCTGCTCATTCAGTGCGGCAGTCGCCTTCTTTTCTGCGGCACGCCAGTTGGTCTGAGACGTCGACACCGCCACCGCGAATGCCATGAACATCACGCTCAGGACAAGATGCAGCACGACCAGGATTTTACCGACAGTTGTCATTGTTCTGCCTTACCGATTTAGTTACGCGAAGTACCAAGCTCGTGTTTCGCTCATCGTGGATTCGGTGGAATCTCACGATCCATAGTCTGAAGTCTCTTCACCCAACTGCGCTTTGAGCAGATTCTGTCGGCGTTGCAGCCGCGCACGATTCTCTTCCAGTCCGGTCAGTTCGTCTTCCAGGGCTTTGAGTTGTTCCGTAGCAGAGAATTTGTCGTTTCTCAGGATCTCTAACTGGTTGGCCCGGCGGTAGCTTTCTTCCCGGCGATCCTGAGCCAGTCTCATCACGTCCTGCGTTTCCAGGGTCTTTTCCGAGAAGCGGTCGCCCACTTCTTTGAGGGCTGCAATCAGCTGCTGGATGTGGGCCTCATACGTCTTCAATCGCATCTGAACTCCCGCGTCGTCCTCGGGAATCGACTTCTTAACGAGTTCCAGAAACTCGGTGAGCGGCTGGACTTGAGGGGAAAGTTCCTGCAGTTTCTTGTTTGCGTCGTCAGCCAATCGCTTGCGGGCGTTCAGGACAACTTCCGCAATGATGGGTGTCTTCGGAGGGATTTCGCTGTCGCTTCTTCGGTGACGTACCGAGTACATCGTTTTTTCGCCCGCCTCGGCGTTGAAAACGAATTCTTTCTGCAGGTCCGCAGACCGCATTTCCCCTTTCCAGTCGGGGCCGCTGTAGGTCAACGCCAGCACGAAAGCCAGAAAGCCCAAGCTGGATGCGGTTACGAAAACCACCAGAATCTTGCCAATGGTATTCATGCGGGGCCTTCTGCCAAAATCGAAAGAACTCAGGCAATACGAACCGGGAAACTGCGAACTGCAATTCTCCCCAACTTTAACGGTTGGAGAATCTTACAGGTCTCGAAAAATCAAAGTCAACAAGAATGTCGGGGGGCGGACGCTGCCTGGTCATCCACCAGACCTGCGCCGATTTACCCAACAAAAGATGATCCTTCTGTTGTTCGGCAATCGTAGAAACCGTCTTCAGATCGAATTCCCTGAAGGAATGAAGGGGAACAAAAGAGCCGTCACGCTTCCCGCCTGTAGCGATTAAGCCGGTTCACCTGAAGCGGGTTCCGTCTCAATTCGCTTCCAAGGGCAAGTCGCCGTCTTGTTGCTGGAGTCAGTCAGAGATGAGTCAGAGGTGTCAGAGATGAGGTGGATCTCAGGCGGCGGAACGGCGTTGCTTCATCCGCGGGTCGACCTCTTCCTCCTGTTGCTCACGCCGACGTTCTTCCGGTGTCATCATCAAGCGTTTCTCGCGGCGCCAGTAGCGGATTACATAGTCCACCAAACCGACGAAAAGCAGAATCGTCGACAGTTGGATAAAGAGTTCACCCAGCATCCGGACGGAATGCACCAGCATCGACGATGGCTCTCCCTGTCCGAGCGACAGGATCAACGGCACCTGGCGTCGCATGTAAAGCCACAAGGCGACGCCCAGTGCAACGGTACGGACGAGACTGATGACGAGTTCTGTGGCTCGCTCTCCCTTCGTCAAACTTTGAAGTCGCCAGCGGGGAACCAACGCGGCGGGGCTCCACATCCACCCGGTCTGCATCCAGTTGGCCGCCAATCCCGCCCCCACGAGCGCGGCGAAGAAAGGGATCAGCAACATTAACGCAGTACGCCCCGCGTTGCTCGTGGCCAGTTCGAGTGAGGAACTCGCATTCACTTGAGGAACCGTGATCAGCGTCTTGTTAACGTAACCGGCAACGATCGCTGTCGCGGCGGGTGCGAAGGCCCACAGCAACAGGCTGGCGACAAGAAGTAAGGCGGACGCGGTCAGTTCCGGGCTGCGAGCGACATCGCCTTGCTGGCGGGCTTCGCGGCGACGTTTTTCCGTCGGCGGCAGCGAGCGGTCAGAATGGCCATCATCCATCATGGCTCTCAAACCTGGTTAATACGCGATATCAGGTGGGCGCTAACAAGTGCCCTGCGGCATCGAACTTCCTGCGATGCTGTACAAGCCGGCGGGATATTCCCGTGCCAGCTTTTGGAGGTCAACAGCTTTTGAAGGCCTTGGAAACGTCGATCGTGTAACCGGTCATAAAAGCCTGTTCGAATGTGAATGCATCGACGAAGTCACTGAACCGGTCATTCTCGGTCTTTTTCATCTCGCCCAGTTCGATCAACTCGAACACCATCCGTCCGACATCGGCGGTGCAGTTGAGCCCCCATGAGCGAAGGACGACAGGAGCCATCATGCCATAACGGCGTTGGCCCAGAATCTTGACTCCCTCGAGCAATTCGCGAGGCAGAATGTGTCCGCCGGTTTCGCTCTGCTGGTCTCGACCGTACGCTTCTTGAGCGACAGCAAGTGCATCATTGATGAACAGGTAGGCCTGTGGATGAAACAGGAGCTGTGAGCGAGGCAACTTAGTGAGGGGCATCGTTTATTCGTCGAATCGTCTTGAGGAACCCAACGGTCAATCCATCGCGATCTAATCGGCTCGTCCTGGATGAATCCCGACTATACAACAGTTACTTGTTCTCGTAAAAGCCTTCCCGCAAACCGACACTTCGCAAACCGAAGGTTTGGGAAATTGATTCTTGCAAGTGGAATCAATTGAATGACTTGCGGGTTCTGAACTCTTGTTCAAATTCGCTTGATTCCCTTGAAAATCTTACGATCCAGTCGCGGAATGAACAGTGTCCAATGCGAGCTGCCGTTCGGATCGTCTTGAATCGCTCTGGTAAACTCGTGCAATTTGGCATCCAGATTATCAATGACATGCAGCAGGATCGCCTCTGGTGTCATCGGCAACCGCGGGCTTCCAAATTCATACGAACCATGGTGACTCAGAATCATATGCTTCAATCGCCATTCCAGTTCCTGCGGGAATGGTTCGTTGGTCAGCTCAACCACCTTAAGGATCTTTGCGGTCAACATCTCGACACCGATCATGAGGTGCCCCAGCAACTGACCTTCATCCGTGTAGCTGAAACCGGCAGCGCACGAAAGCTCACGCGTTTTGCCAATGTCGTGCAGGAAGACCCCCGCCTGTAACAGTTCCAGATCAATGTCTGGATAAACTTCGCACATCTTCTCGGCTGATTTCAGCAGCGTGACCACGTGTTCCACAAGTCCACCGGCGTACGCGTGATGGGCCTTCACACCGGCGGGTGTCTCGGCCAGTGCCTGCATAATCGTTTCATCGACCAGGAAAAAT
>NZ_DASWWZ010000354.1:0-2193 GCF_036405755.1 Schlesneria sp. | reverse complement strand
GTCACATCCCCTCATTCGCAGCTACCTGATCGTGCAGAAAATTCCTGACCCCACTGGGGTCACTCGTACACCGGAATGGCCTGCATTGGATCGGCATCTGGACGGAGTGCGGGACTTCGCGCGACGCATCTGCGAATCACTGAAACTTCCCGAAGATCTCACACTCCCGATTGAACTGGCGGCAGCCTGGCACGACCTGGGAAAAGGACGTGCCGTGTGGCAACGTGGTGCGGGAAACGCGCGGACCAATGCTCCGGTTTCCAAGACCGTTCACGGTCGCCCCCCCGAACACCTCAACCACTATCGTCATGAACTCGGTTCATTGATGGACCTTCATCGAGAGTCAGAGCAACATACACAACTTGCCTCGCTTAACGACCTGCAGCGTGATCTGGTGCTGCATCTGATCGGAGCGCACCATGGGAGAGCCCGGCCGAACTTCCCCGCGCACGAAATTATCGATCCCGATTCCGCGACTGCGCCACTCGGGCCTGTCTGCGACGAAGTCCCGGAACGATTCGCGCGACTGCAACAAAAGTTCGGCCGCTGGGGACTGGCCTACCTGGAATCGGTCTTGCGTGCCGCAGATGCCCTTGATTCAAAACGAATCGATGCGAGTCCGATCGGTAATCCTCTGCCGGGAGAGTGGAAACCGTCTCTTTCCACCCCCTTCGTCGTCCCTGTAAAGCCCGCCTTGCAACCGACCGCGACAATCCATGTTGATCCCTGCAACCCTGGTCAGTTTCTCGCCTGCTGCGGCTTGCTGGAGTTTGCGGATCGCCAATGGCCCGGTGCATCAGGCTGGTTTGAAGCAAACCAGTTCCACATCCACGCTGCTGGCAACCTCAAGCAACTTCTCGACGCATTCGCGAGTTGCACGCTGACGAATACGATGACCTCTGCCGACCACGCGAGGCTGGAAGAGCTTCGGAAGAAGTCGAACGAGCGGAAGAAGGATTCCAGTCTGGAAGAAGAGTTCAAGCGGTTAGAACAGCAGGTTCGGGAAAACCCCCTGCTGCTTCAGTCCCGTCTTCCACTCAGACTCGACTGGTTTACCGACGACGCTGCCGGGGGGAGTCGCTTCAAGACGTGGGCGGGCCAGCAATCGGTTCTTCGAATCGCCGAGGCGATGAAGGCCAGCTTAAAGGGCGAGGAGTGGCGTAACGAAACCTGCCTCAGCCATTCCGTTTCCGGGTGCGGTCTGCCATTCAATTTCGATTCCGACCTGGGAAGTCAGGGTGGTGCGATCGACGTTGGATTCAGCTTTGATCCGCTGGCCGGCAGCGCACTAACGCGAATCGAAACCTCTGCCCGGCCGGTCCTGGAACTGTTCGCCTTTATCGGCTTGCAACGGTTCCGCCCCAGCCAGATCAAAAACGAGAATCGGTATCAATACGCCGCCTGGAAGCGACCCCTTCCGGTTGGAATTGCGTTCGCAGCCGCCAGTGGCGCGCTGCCTGTCGCAGACGGTGATTGTTTCGAATTTCGACTGCTTTACCGCACAAAGTATCTGAAGAGCTTCCTTCCCGCTGTCCCCTTGTACGGAGCATCTCATGAGTGACATGACCCAATTCGATCCCTGGCTGACGACCGATGATTTCGCAGCCCTGGTCATCAAGGAATCTCTCGAACCCATCGAAGGTCCCGACGGTGTCCTGTTCCCCGCAACCTACGCCGCAGCAGAGGACAAGAAAGTGTTTCCCGGGGGATACAACATTGATCCTCCTGACGGAGAAGAGAACGTCTGTCTCGTGGACAGTGTCGGCTCTCAGGCGAACCGGATCGAACCGATCTTCAAGAAGCCGGAATATGCCCACCTTGTCCCTCAGATTTTTGTGAAAGCGGGTGAGAAGTCGATCAGTATTCTCGAAGCGGGACATCGCGCCGGGGATGCACTGGTCCGCTGTACGCCGCTGCAGAAAGAACTGGAAGAGGCTTTCCGAGCCGCCCTGAAAGGGAATGCCGAACCGTTGGCTCGCATCGCCCCCACCTCGCTGGTCTTCGGAGTCTGGGACTCACGCAATACTCAGGCCAAGCACCCTCGACTGGTCGCGTCGACCATCCGGGCCTTTAACGTGAAGCGGCTGACCCGTTCCGCCCAATACAATCCTGCAACCGATTATATTGGCGAGCAACTGCTCGAGGACACGACAGATAGCACAACCAGGAAGGCGTATTCAGAACGGGGATTCA
>NZ_DASWWZ010000353.1:0-24450 GCF_036405755.1 Schlesneria sp. | reverse complement strand
TTATTGGGGATCTGCGCTTCGTGAACTGAACTTCAGCAAACCTGATCTTCGTCACATCGTGATTGTACTGGCGATGACCCTTCCTCTTTCGATGGCCGTCTCGGTCTTTAGCCTTCCCATTCAGATGGCCTGGCAGGCGTTGGGTGATGTCTTTCCGGTATTGAAGTTCATCGACGGACTGAACGTCATGGAGGCCGTTCAGGACATGTCCGACAACACCTCTCTGTCGACCATGATTTTCGTCATCGCTGTCCTCCCGGCGATCGGAGAAGAACTGGTCTTCCGCGGTGCCATTGGCCGAATTTTGATCTCGGACCTGGGTTTGTGGGGCGGAGTCCTGGTGACGTCATTCCTGTTCGGCTGGATGCACATTCACCCCGTGCACGCCATGGCCGTGATCCCGCTGGGAATTGTCATTCATGTCGTTTACTTGTGGACTCGCAGTTTCTGGATGCCCATGCTGTTGCACTTCGCCAACAACACGTGGGCCTCTGTTGCTGCCACTCTGAATACGCCTGATCCGATGGGTCAAATGCAGCAACTGGGTTTGTTCGATCTCCTGGAAATGGTGACGGGTGGTGTTGTGATCGGAGCACTGGCGACGTGCCTGTGGCAATCGCGAGTTCAGTTTTATCTTCCCGATGGGCAGGTCTACGAGTCGTCTCGCTTCCCCGTCCGCGTCCCTGCGATTCCCGGAATCCAGTCTCTGGCGGGAACAATTTCCCCTGTCGTTTCGATCATCTCGGTCTTAAGCGTCGTCGTCTATTACCTGATCTTCTTCCTGAACTGGCCCGCGTGAAGTCGCCAGACCTGAGGTTGGGAGAACAGTCGATGGCACCAGCGACTCTCTAGTGCGGGTCTGGGGCCTGCCGTCCGATGACACTACGAAAATCAGATGCTCGTCCTGATGGGTGGCGTCGATGGGCGAACCCGTCGAGTGGTATGCGCGACGAAAAGGGGGCTTTCATTTCCCTTCGTGTCTCCGAATTCTGTCTCGCAGGCAGGCAGAAGCGTCGTCGTGTGGAGTAGAATTCAGCCCGGAAACGGCTGGCTGAATCGCGGTACGTCCCCGACGACCGAAGAGAACCGAACCGCCATTCCATTTCGCCAGATGTCACACACGTGGAAGTGAGCCCGATGATGATTCGTAATTCCCTCCTGCTGTTGTGCCGCCTGCAGCGTTGTCTGCTACTGGGTTCCCTGTTGCTGGTCCCTGCGGCGAGTCGCGCGGACGAGTCCAAGTCAGCGCCGCTGCCCAAGGGGTTACTCCTGAAGCAACCGGTGATGCCGGACAGCCTCAACGACACGATGCGATCTGTGAATGAACGGCTGTCTCAGGACGTCGCACCAAGTGATAACGCGGCCGTGCTGCTGGTCCAGGTTTGCGGTGAGGATGTGTTCGATCCCGTGTTGAAAGCGGACTCGCTGGCGATGCTGGGAATCGCTTCGCTCGCACCGTCCCCTGCCCCCTTTGTTTATTTCCAGCAGTTCGCAGATTCTCTGGGGCCCGATGAAAAGGCAACTCTGGGCCACGACCTCGATGCCTTACCCCTTCATCTCGCCACCGCGATTGTACGACCTTGGAAACAAGACGAGTATCCGGCGCTCCTCCCCTTTCTCGAAGCCAACCGGCATTCACTCGACTTACTGGTCGAAGCGTCCAGAAAGCCGAAATACTACGCCCCAGTCCTCTCCGAAGCCGAGCCGCCGCAGCTTCTTTCCATGTCGGTCACGCTCGAACGCCGGCTGCCGTTTCTGGTCCGCTGTCTGAGTGCCCGAGCCATGTTGCGAGTGACCGAGCAGAAGGGTGATCAGGCCATCGAAGACCTTGTCGCCTGTCAGCGACTCGCGGTGCTGCTGGCCACCGGTTCGCCCTTCGACGTTTCGGCAATCAAAGCCCATCAGATGGAGGGTGTTGCCTTCCAGGCCTCGACGACGGTGCTGCAGGCCGGTGGTTTTACCGGCGCGGAGGCCAAAAACTATCTGGCGAAGCTGAAGGAGATCAAGCCACTTCCACCCGCCGCGATCGCAGCGGATGTCGGTGAGCGAGCGGTCTTGCGGCGACAAATCGAATTGCTCAAGCTCGAGGATTCGACGCTGGGGGCATTCTTCGAATTCCCGGACACTGCGAAGTTTCCAAAGTTGGAGCAGCTTCGTCTGTCTGTGGCAGACTGGGATCAGGTATTCGCTCGCGCCAACGAGGTTCAGGATGAAGTGGTCAAAGCCCTCTCGACAAAGGAGCGGGATGTCCAGAGTCAGTTGTTTACGGCGCTTGATGAAGCTTACGCCGCCTGGGACGAACAGAATGCTGCGAATCGGATTACAACTGAGGACTTGAAGAAGCTGAGTCGCTTCATCGGCGAAACGATGGCAATGTCGTTACGTCCACGCTATCGACAACTGCGACAACTGGACGATCGGGCTCAGTTGCGACGTGATCTTCTGCTGCTGAGTCTGTCGGCTGTCAGCTACCGGGCGGACCATCAGGCTTATCCTGCGACACTGGCCGACCTGACTCCCGAGTATCTGGAGATCGTCCCTCGGGATGCCAACGGAGAGCCTTTCCGATATGACCGGCTGTCAGCGGGGGGCGTTCGTCTTGTCAGCCTCGGCTCGAACCTCGAGAACGATGCAGGACTTTCCTTCAACGATGATATCGTGATCGCACTGCCGTAAGGGTGGCGTTGTTCATATGGACAATGAGGGCCACTGATATTCGCGGGCCGGTTCCAGCGGTGGCAACCGGGTGCAGACGGTGGGCAGGCACGGTGCCGCCTCAGGTTTGTGCAGCTCGGGGTTCGTGCAGTTTCGGGTTCCGGACGGCCCACGCCGCCCATTCCTGATCCCGGGCTGACCTCGGTTGTCGGTCAGTCCATCGGGTCAGTTCAACCAGGAATCAATGCGATTCGGCAGATCGATTGTCATTGAGACCCGCTGGCAGCAGCACTCTTCCACTTTTTGAAGGGGCAGAGTTCGTGGCTTGGCAGGGGGAGGTGGCGCGGGTTCAGAAGTCGAGCGGGTTTGCGTCACGGGTTCGCGTTCACGATCTCGCTTCGGCCGTTCGATCACTTGCAACGAGGTTTGTCCTCGTGCGTCGACTCGTTCCCGCGCATTGACGTGCAGGCGGTTGACAGCCTCCCCGGCTTGAATCGCTGCCAGCCTGACGACCGTCTGCTTTCTGGCATTGACGGGCAGATTTCCCGCTTCAAAGATAACCCTTCGCCCGTCTCGATGCGCCAACTGGTCAGGAACTTCAATCGCGACTTTGACCTGGTGTAAGGTCGTGTTCCCCGTATTGCGAACGACAATCTCGAGATCGATCTCCTCACCCATATAGATTCGGTCGAGGTGAGCGACATCACATTCCAGTGCGGGAAAGTACTCGACTTGCTCGGGGGGGACCGATGGCATGGGCTGTTCGGCAGGTGGCCGCGTGACGCGGGTTAAGGTCGAGACTTCCGTGTGTGCGATCACTTGTGCCCGGTGGGTCTGCGAGAGGGGGCCCTCAGGAACCCAGTCCAGCGTCAGATCGCGTTCTTCACCCGGCAACAGGGGTGGCAGTTCGCGATGAAGTACCTGTCGCCGGGATCCTGTCACAGGATCGACCATCGTTTCTGCCGTGGCATCGGGAGAGGCGCCGACGACGGTTTTCAGTTGGTCCGGGAATTCCCGCACTTCGAGGCGCGAGACCTGGTCCTGACCTTCGTTCGTCACGTGCAATCGCGATCGCTGTGGAGCACCGGATGCGGCGAGTTCGGGGGTCTCAAGTTCGACGCGCAATGCGACGTCTGCAACGGCCCGCAGGTTTTCGTCGTACTCGTCTGCGTGGGGATGCTGATGAACACGGGGATCAAAGAGATCGATTCCTTCGTAGGGTCTGAGGCTGGACCCCTGACGCCGCGACGAAGGGCGTGACTCCCGCCACGGAGCAGAATTGAACTCGCTGGAAGCCAGACTGCGCGACGCGGGTTCTTCGATCTCGAACCGGCTGCGGTCCGAAGTTTCGACCATACGCGCGCCAGGTGGTACGGCCCCTTCTACCGAGAAATGGCGGGTCATAACCATTTCAAAGGCCAGATCGGGGGCGGTCTGCCGGGCCGGGACAGTAATCGGTTCTGGTTCTGGTTCGGGTTCAGGCAGCGGGACCCGAACCGGTTTGGTTCGCCGTGGTGGAGTGGGGACATATTCCCGGACGTTGCAGTCGGGGCCAAACTCCCACGCCGCCTGCACGAGCAACTGCGGGGCCTGAGCGCGTGTCTGTCCTTCCAGATCGTGGTCTCGACCGGTCATGTTCTGATCGGCGATCAGAAAGCCGGGGTCCAGCACGGTGCCGGCTGCGATGCGATTTCCCTGTTGAGCGATCCTGGGGCGACTCAGATCCATTCGCACATCCACGACATCTTTCGGGTTCGATCCATGAGTTGATGAAACCTTGGTGGATCGACCGAACATGTCGGGCTGAGCGGCGGGCTCGGGTGGAGCGCTCAGTCGACTATCCAGCTGAATGTCCTTGGGACGCTGTCGGGGTTGATTGGCAACGAAGAAGTGGGCTACGCGCCAGTGATCCTGTGCGGCCCATTCGTTCAGCGCTTCCATGTCCTGGCGGGAAAGATTGGCCGCGGCACGCACCGGCGCAGTGTTCTTGCTGGTGCGTCCTGACGTCTGGTCAGCGACCGAAAGAAACATCATGAAAGTCAGGAAAACGGCGAGACAACCGATGGTGGTCATGAAGTACCAGGCGGGGGATTCGCGCATCCCTCTGGCAATTGCGCCGCCGGTTCGATCGATCCAGTCCAGGAAGTGCAGAATTTCTGCAACAATCCAGCGGAGAGGATTCGGCAATTCCCGCAGAATCAAAGATCGCAGACGAGATCGCACAATTCTGCCTTCCGTTGGCTCCCTGGCGGAATCCTGAGAGTTCCGACCCGCATCCACTTCCTGAAAACTCTGCCCGGCGGACTCTGTTAAGTTGAGTGCCAACCGTAGTTATTCTCCATCGCATTGAAACCATTATCAGATTTCAAAGAGCATTTAAAGAGAGGATTCTTGAGGTAGAGAATTCCCCAACTCATTTCTTGACGCAAATTTTCAGCCGCGCTAAGATTCTCTAACGGAATTGTCTGATATTCTCGACGGAAGTGTAAGAGGCGACCAGTTTTTCTGGCGGGCGACATTTCGTTGCCACCGATCCGCAGAACGTCAATTTCAACATCTATTGGGAAAGTGAGCCTTCGATGACACACGTGGTGGCAGAGCCCTGTTTTAACTGCAAGTACACTGATTGTGTAACCGTGTGCCCCGTAGAATGTTTTTACGAGGGAGAGGCGATGCTGTTCATCCATCCGGAAGAATGCATCGATTGCGAGGCTTGTGTTCCTGAATGTCCTCCCGCTGCAATCTTCCACGAAGATAATCTTCCGGCCGAATGGGCAGACTACACCGTTTTGAATGCGGAAATGGCTCCCACTTGCCCATCGATTACCGAGCGAAAAGACCCCATGGGTCCCCCAATCGAAAAATAACAGGACCACCGCCGAAAAGTAACAGGACCACAGCGGGACCGCAGCCCATCGGCTTCGCCAAGCTCCAATTGGGTAGTCCGCTCGGCAAGCGAGTTCCGCTGAACAGCAACGGTCTGAACCGCAAGAGTCTCAAAAATTGAAAACGCCGATGCACCCTCCGGGATGTGTCGGCGTTTTCCTTTGGCATTGATGGTGGGCTCGCAATTTATCCCGTAACAACGCGAAGTGGTCCTCCACGTTTCCCGTGACCATCGCGCTTCGGAGATGGGAATCTCTCTCGTCCGCTCGCTCAGGAAGTACTGCACCGACCGTATAGAGATGCTAACATGCCAGCGTCCCATTTGCTGAACTCTTGATCGGAACGCACCATGCTTGAAACTCTTGACCGACGTGATTTCCTGAACCTTGCCGGTATCGCCGCCGCGACCGGACTTTTGTCGATGACCTCTCGAGTTGCCGAAGCGGCCGACGAGAAGCTCGTCCTGCGGAAAGCTGTGAAGCTGAGCATGGTCGGCGGTAAAGGGACCCTGGTTGAAAAGTTCAAGATGGCCAAGGCGGCCGGGTTTGAAGGGATCGATGTCGATCAGGATCAGCCGGTCGAAGAAGTCAAAAAGGCGATGCACGAATCCGGTCTGATCGTGCACGGCATGGTCGACTACGTTCACTGGGGTCAGCCTCTCAGCAGCGCAGACCCTGCTGTTCGTGCCAAAGGTGTTGAAGTCCTGCAGAAGTGTCTTCGTGAAACGAAGATTTACGGCGGCGACACGGTCCTGCTGGTTCCCGCTGTCGTCAACAAGGAAGTCTCGTACGAAGACGCCTATCACCGGTCACAGGCGGAAATCAAGAAGTGCCTGCCCCTCGCCACCGAACTCGGTGTCAAGATTCTGTTCGAAAACGTCTGGAACAACTTCCTGCTCAGTCCGGTTGAGATGGCTCGCTATATCGACGAGTTCCAGAGCCCCATGGTCGGGTCGTACTTCGATGTGGGGAACATCGTCAACATCGGCTGGCCCGAGCACTGGATCGCAACCCTGGGTCCCCGCATCGGCAAGCTGGACATCAAGGAATTCAGCCGGAAACTCGCCGATACGAAAGGCAAAGGAGCTGGCTTCGGCGTCGAAATCGGTGAAGGGGATTGCGACTGGCCTGCCGTTCTCGCCGCTCTCAAGAAGATCAAGTACTCCGGCTGGGCCACGGCTGAAGTCCCCGGTGGTGGGCTTGAGCGTCTGACGGAAATTGCTCAGCGGATGGATCAGCACATCATCCAGCCGTACAGCGCCTGACGCTTTAAGGTGGTGTCACGGGGTGTCAGTTGTCGAGCTGGCCCCCTTTGCCTGTGCCAGTTCGACAACCTTTGATGCTGGCTTGTCGTGCCGACATCGACGGGTTGCGTCACCCTGATCACAGGATTGTACTTCGTCGCCTCATGGCCCCGCTGACGTGGGGCCATGAGGCCATCGACGCCAGGTGGACGAGAGAGTCGGAGTCGTAAATCGCATGTCCGAAGAGCTGTTTGACGTTGTCGACCAGGAAGACCGTGTTCTGTTCCAGTCACCCCGATCGGTCGTCCACGCCAATCACTGGTTGCATCGTGCAGTGCATATCTTCGTCTTCAATAGTCGGGGCGAATTACTGATCCATCGGCGGTCGGCCACCAAGGATGAAGCACCCCTGAAGTACACGTCATCGGCATCAGGCCACCTGAGTGCCGGCGAAGACTACGCAACGGCAGCCGTTCGTGAACTGGAAGAAGAGTTGGGTCTGAAAGCGGACGTCGAATATCTGGGGATCTTCCCTGCGATGGGAGCCTCGACGTCATACGAGCACAGTGGTCTGTACCGGGCGGTGACGGACGAGACCCCGACATTTGATCCCGAAGAAATTCTGTCTGGCGAGTTCCGTCCAATCGGCGAAATCCAGTCCATGATCGAACGCGATCCGGACGACTTCACTCATTGTTTCCGCGCCCTGTTTCGCTGGTACCTCGAGCGATTCTGAGCAGCGTCGGACCGCTCGCACGAAGTCTCTTCGTCAGCGTTCCTGCCCTCGCTCGCGACAGTGATGACGGGTGGAAATCACTCCCACGCAGGGTCGCTCACCTCTTGTTCCGGGGCCCCCGGAATGATTGATGGTGTCAGTGATCCGACCAGCATCCCGAGAACTGCCGCCGCCAGCCCGAGGAAGTGGGTGGGAACCGATCGGAGTGACGGCCATGGGATTTGCTCGTGGAAGGACTCTGCGGCAATCCAGACCGAGCTGGCCAGAACGATCGAACAAAGCGCCCCCTGCGTTGTCGCGCGTCGCCAGTAAATTCCGCAGCAAAGAGGCACAAAGGCCACGACGAGCGCTGTCCGAGCCCCGCCGACGAGGATGTCGGAGGGGGAGCCTTTTGCCGCCATTGCCAGCGACGTTGTCACGACCGCGAACGCCAGCAGCACGTAGCGCGCAATCCAGACACGTTCGGAGGGGGCAATGTTCCTGGTGAATGGGAACAGGACATTCTCTGTCAGAAGGCTGGCCGAGGCGAGCAGCGTGCCGCTGGCCGTGGAGAGAATCGCGGCGAGGATCGCTCCTGTCAGCAGAACGCGACCCACAGGAGGCAACTCATTCAGCAGGCGGGTGACCAGACTCGGTTGCAGCACTGCCGTCGTGCCCGCTGACGAAGGGGAAAGGGAATTATCCAGCAGGTTCTGACCTGCGGCGGCGATCAGGATCAGCACGAACGCCATGCAGCTGTAGCCGACGGTCCCCGCAAGCGTTCCCATCAGCGCGATACGCTCGTTTTTGGCGCTGGTGATTCGCTGGAAGGCATCCTGCTGGGGAATGAAGCCAAGGGCTACCGTGATGAACGTCGCCAGCGACGTCAGCCACCCGGAGGGACTGGACGGGATCACCAGACTGACTGTCTCGCGCGGGTTCGTGTGCAGCGCGAACTCGCGTCCGTCCCCTGCTCTTCCCATCAGAGCCGCGACCACCAGCAGTCCCCCCAGGATGACAATGGATTGCAGCAGGTTCGTCAAGCTGATCGCCCACATCCCGCCAAAGAGGGTGTAGCTGGTGACGATCACCGCCCCGAGCAGGACCGCCTGGTGCAGCATCACGTCGGGGATGAACGCTTCAATGACAATCCCCAGAGCTAGAAACTGAGCGGCCATCCATCCTACATACGATCCTGTCAGGCTGATCGACGTGAGCCACTCGACCGTCCTGCCATACCGAATCTTGAAGTAGTCGCCGATGGTCCCGAGTTGCCGCTCGTAGAACGCAGGCCGGAAAAAGAACACGAACAGCAAGAGCGAGGTGGCGGTCCCCAGTGAGGCCGCTGCAGTCGCCGGAAAGTGGGTCGAAGACGAGGTTGAGGAAAACAGACGAACTGCGTCGATCCCAATCCAGCCCGTGAAGACGCAGGCCACGCTCAAGAAAAAGGGAAGCGATCGACCGGCGATCGTAAAGTCTTTCACCTGTTGGACGCGTGTCGAGGCGTAGCCTCCCAGCACGAAAGTAATTGCTGCGAAGGTCAGTAGAGCGACAAGCTGCATTCTCAACTCCATTCCTGTCGACAGCGGATGTCACTGGCCTGTGGCCCTTACTTCATGGGGCATCGCTCACGAGTGATAAACGCTGCCACCAGGGATGCAGAGACAGCGGCATCATTGAGTTGGTGTGACCGTGGGTCCCTGATGGCGTAACAAAGACCAGTTCAGGAGTGGTGGCGCCAGGAACGTTGTCACCATCACCATGACCACGACGGCCGAGTAGACTCCGGCGTCGATGATCGGGATGCCGTTCGAGACCAGCCCTTGACCGATCGCGGCGAAGATCAGTCCGACTTCCCCCCGAGGGATCATGCCGAATCCGACGCTCAGTCGATCGATCCCCCGTTCGAGAACTCCAGCCGCACAGGCCATTTTCCCGAGAATCGCTGCGATCGTGATTCCCGCGGCCAGACCCAGTGTGCCCGGGTTCAGGAAGCTGCGCAGGTCGACTTGAAAACCCATCATCACAAAGAAAATGGGGACCAGAAGCGTAGTCACGGGCAAGACCCATTCTTCCAGCGAACGTTCGTCCGGTCGCTGTAATGCTCGGTAATGCTTTTCGTCCAGGATCATTCCTGCGGCGAATGCACCGACAATCGGAGCCAGTCCCATCTGACTGGAAAGCCATGAAAGTCCGAAGCAGAAGGCAAGTCCCGTGATCATCAGCATGCCGTTCACCCGCAGCAAAGCAGCGATCCGGAAAAGGTAAGGACTGAGCCAGTCACCCAGAATCACGCTGCCGAACAGGAAAACCAGGGCCTTGCCGACGATCAGAGCGACTTCGGAAAGATTGGCCGATCCCTGCACGATCACCGCTTGCACGACAGCCAGCAGGACCAGACCCAGCACGTCGTCGATGACCGCTGCACCCAGTACAACCTTGGCGACCTTCGTGTCACTCTTCCCCAGGTCTTTGAACACCCGCGCGGTGATACCGACGCTCGTCGCCGACAGGGTCGCTCCCAGAAACATGTGGACGTGCCATGAGTGATCCGGCAGCAGCAGTTGTCCCGCGAACCAGCCGAGTCCAAACGGGGCGACGACACCCAGGACTGCCACGGCCAGAGAGGACCAGCCGACCGTCAGCATCTGACCGACACTCGATTCCAGTCCCACTTCAAACAACAACAGAATCACGCCGATCCGTGCCAGCATGTCCATGGTCGTTGCCACGAGATTGGTTGAGTGAGAATCTGCGGCGTGGACTGCGGTCGGACGCAAGAACTCCAGTTGATCCCAGCCGACGAGAATCAGGTTTCCCAGCAGGACCCCGACCAGCAGTTCCCCCAGAACCGCAGGTTGCTTCAGACGTGTTGCCAGCGCTCCCGCCAGTTTGGCGGTGACGAGCACAAGCAACAGACCCAGCAGCATCGGGGTGACGGGGTCTTCGTGAGAGGTCCCATGAGCCTGTGCTGCGGCCCCCGCATCCGTGGCGTGAGTTTCCCCGGATGCTGCCGCCGGCACGGGGACGGAACCTTCCGCCAGACTCGTCCGACCCGCTGCCGCCAGGATCAGTGCACACAACAACAGAAAGACAAAGCTGGAACAGAAGCGGGGAAGCATGGGCAGGCTTTCGACGATGGGGAGTGGCAGAGGTGACTCCATCCCGGAACGCAATCACGCTTGGGACGACGTGGGGGGCGGCAGACCTGCGGAGCGAAAAACATGTCAGGGGTGGTTCTGCTTGCAGAATGACACCCCCCGGATGCTCAATGTAAAGAGGGCAACGAAGTGACGTATGCAGGAACCCGACACAGGACCTTCCATTAACGGAGGTGGTTGCCGACAATGTTCGCCAGGATCCAGACGACGACACCACCGGTCAGAAAGCTGAACGAATAAGTTCGTAATTGTGCTTCTGTCGTCGGCTCACCGTTGGAGTTCGACGTATCACCCGCGTTGTAGGTCAACCACCGCGCACCGACCGTCACGGCAAGGATGATCAGAAACGCGAGATCGGTCCCTGCGATCCAGCCGTCACGTCGCTGCAGCATCGACATGACAAGGAATCCCAGTACGACGGGGCCGGCGAACAGCCAGGCAACGCGGCCAGTCAGCACCCAAAGTGAGGTGATAGGGCGGATCGCGCCATTCGGCGTTTGGATCTTTTCGGCCATTTCTGTGTACCTTGTCTCGAGCAGATGAATGATTTCGCGTTCGACCCAGCGGGATCACTGGGCCGGGCGCGTTCAAGGAATGGGATGAGCCGATCGGATGGAAGCGGCCCGGACATGGTTCAGATGCCCTGCAGCGACAACGATTCAGCAGCTCAACGTCGCGTCGACGACATTCACCTCGAATCTTATGTTGATTGCAGAAATAACGTCTAATCGATATGAGTCGATCGAAAGATAGAAAAACTCTATGTAAGCAGCGGTGCGATGAATCAACTTAACTACCAGCATCTGTTCTATTTCTGGACCGTGGCTCGCGAAGGGACCATCTCCAAAGCCTGTAAGGTGCTGTTCCTGACCCAGCCGACGATCAGCGCCCAGCTCAGGTCACTGGAACGTGCCGCGGGTGCAAAGTTGTTCGATCGTGTGGGGCGGCATCTGGTCCTCACCGAAACCGGGCACGTCGTCTACCGTTATGCCGAAGAGATCTTCTCGCTGGGACGCGAACTGCAGCACACACTCAAGGGAAAGGTGCCGGGGCAGGCTCGTCGACTGGTCGTCGGCATCGCGGATGTCCTGCCCCGACTGATTGCGTATCAACTGCTGGAACCGGTACTCAGCCTGCCGGAACCTGTGCAGTTGATTTGTCACGATGACAAGACAGAGAAGTTGCTTGCACGCCTGGCGATTAATGAGCTCGACGTGGTCCTCTCGGATGTTCCGGCCAGCCCATTTGTGAATGTGCGAGCGTTCAATCATTCGCTGGGTGAATGCGGTGTCTCACTGATGGCCTCGGCCGACCTGGCCTCCAGGTTCCGTCGTGGCTTCCCCAAGTCGCTCAACGGTGCTCCATTCCTGTTGCCGATGGAGGGAAGTTCGCTCCGCCGCTCGCTGGAGCAATGGTTTGATGAACAGGAAATTCGTCCCACGATTCGGGGGCAGTTTGGCGATTGCGACTTGTTCGAGGTGTTCGGCGCGGTCGGGATGGGAATCTTTGCGGTCCCGTCGGTGGTGGAAAAGAACGTGATTGAGCAGCACCACGTCAAAGTGCTTGCCCGCATTGCCTCGATCAAGGAGCGATTCTTCGCGATCTCGCTGGAGAAAAGGCTGAAACACACGGCCGTGGTGGCCATCACCGACAGTGCCCGCAGGCGACTGTCGGACTGACGCCCGAGGCCGCTGTCAATTGCGGTACCACCCGCCCGCTTCACGCGCCTGGGGGACCAACCTGCGTTTGCCGGCCGCTGAAACGGAATCCGTCCGCTCAGATGTCGTAGTACATGGCAAATTCGAAGGGATGCGGCCGCTGGCGCAGTGCTTCGACTTCTTTCTCTGTCTTGTACCAGATCCAGGTATCGATCACGTCTTCCGTGAAGACATCTCCCCGTAACAGGAATTCGTGGTCGCGGCGCAGGGCGTCCAGAGCCTCTTCCAGAGACGCCGGTGTTTTCGGAACATCCTTCAGTTCGTCGGGCGCGAGATCGTAGATGTCCTTGTCGAGCGGCCGACCGGGATCAATCCGCCGCTGAATTCCGTCGATCGCCGCCATCAGCATCGCGGACATCGCCAGATAGCCGTTTGAAGAGGAATCCGGACAGCGGAATTCAAATCGCTTGTTCTCAGGGCTGGGGGTATGGACGGGGATGCGAATCGCGGCTGACCGGTTTCGGCTGCTGTAGGTCAGGTTGATCGGCGCTTCAAACCCCGGAATCAGGCGCTTGTAGCTGTTCGTGGTGGGGCAACAGATGGCCATCAGCGCGGCTGCATGCTTCAGGATGCCGCCGATGGCGTGCATGGCGATATCTGAGAGCCCGGCGTAACCCGATCCAGCAAAGAGGTTTGTGCCGTTCTTCCAGAGCGAGAAGTGCAGATGCAGTCCCGAACCGTTGTCGTTCCAGAGCGGCTTGGGCATGAACGTCGCCGATTTCCCGTGTCGTGCAGCGACATTTTTGACAATGTATTTGTAGAGCAGCAGGTTATCGGCCGTGTTGATGAGCGATGCGTATTTCATGTCGATTTCGCATTGCCCACCCGAGGCGACCTCGTGGTGCTGCGCTTCGACTTCAACGCCGCAATCCTGCAGCATCAGCATCATTTCCGTGCGGACGTTCTGAAGAGTGTCCGTCGGCGGAACGGGAAAATACCCCTCTTTGTGACGGATCTTGTAGCCCTTGTTACCGGACGGCTCCTGCCGCCCCCGGTTCCACTGCCCCTCGATGCTGTCGACGTGGTAGTAGGCTTCGTGTTCGTTCTGGTCAAAGCGAACATCGTCAAAAATAAAGAACTCTGCCTCGGGGCCGAAGAAGGCGGCATCCGCCAGGCCCGTCAGCTTCATGTAGTTTTCTGCTTTTCGGGCAACATTGCGCGGATCTTTGGCATAATCTTCCCGAGTGATCGGATCCTGAATGTTGCAGGTCATGACCAGCGTCTGCGGCATGAACGGATCGACGAATGCGGTCGCTGCTGCTGGAACAACGAGCATGTCGCTTTCGTTGATCGACTGCCAGCCCCGGATGGACGAGCCGTCGAAACTGAACCCCTCTTCGAACGACTTTTCGCTCAGTGCCGTTACGGGAATCGTGAAATGCTTCTGCGTTCCGGGGAAGTCCATGAACCGCAGGTCCACGGCGCGAAGGTCTTTCTGGCGACACAGTGCCAGCACTTCTCGAGGGGTCAACACATGCACGAGGGAAATCTCCGCAGAGCGAGCGCGGGTCTCAAAATCACACTTCCTGCCACACTATGCAAACCCGATGCCGACGGCAAGACGCTTCGTAACACAAATCCCAGAGACGATTTTGGGAAGGACGCCGCGATCGTGCCAAGTTTATGAACACAAGTGCCGCGTTTGCAGTCATTTGCGGACTGAATCGCTAGGCGGCCCGCCGCAAAGCCGTGGCCGTTGCGGTAAATCCGACACAACAGGAACAGGTGCCGTCTGGCGTGAGTGGCCCCGGAGCGTTCAGCGTGCGTCGGACCGTCAGCCGGGCTCCAAACGGAAAGGTGGCAGCGACCCGGATTTCCAGTCCGAGACCATCCAGATCCTCGGTGACCACGTCGGGAACGCCTTGAAATGCGGGGCAGAACGAGAGATGGACGATCACATCCCGCTCGCCCGGTGCGAATTCGACCCGAACTCCGCCAGCAATCTGGTCGTAGTCGCTCGTTCGGGATCTCCGGAGCCACTGGACCACGTCCCGCGAGACTTCTTCCTCGCCCATTTCTTCGACTTCCTCGTCATCCAGATCCGGATGGGAGGGAGCCAGAATCGACGGCAGGGTTCCGGCGAACGGGGGCTCGGCCGAACTGTCCGGGGCGACTTCCTCCGCCGTTTTCCGGGTGGCTTCTGCGGGAACAGACGGGGGAGCAGTCATCGGTTTCCCAATCGGGTCTGCCGTGCAGTTCTGATCAGTTTGACCTGCCTGCGTGCTGAGAATCTGAGTGCGGAGATCCTGATCGGCAGGAATCGTGGATCGCCCCTGGAAAGCGAAGCCGGTTCCGCTGGAACGGGCCATCGCCACGAATCCCGGTGCGGTCACACTCACCGCCGCCATCAGCGTTCTGATCGCCGGGGCATCCCACGCGGTCAGCCGCAGCGACCAGAGCAGAGGAATGATCAGCGCGATCGAGATGGCCATGCTGGTGAAGTACGGCGTGGCCGGTACCTGACGGGAGTTCCGCTGGTTGACCAGCAGCAGCATCAGTCCGCTGAGCAGCGAGATGACAATAATCAGGCCGAACGAAACGACGAAAGGGAGCGTCGCGTCGCCCAGACAGATCCCGGCCAGGAGCGACGACCAGACCCCAACGGCCAATGTCCGTCGCGAGTCTTTCTGTCCCAGTCCGCTTGAATCCATTTCCACCTGTCCGATTTCCCCACGTCCCATCCGGAATGTTGCGGCAGGATTCTAGCGGAAAAACGCCTCTTCCGGCGAGATGAGTCTTGGAGAGCGATTCAATGGGTGCTGATGCGGGAACGTCATTTCGAGGCCCCCTTCCCTGTCGCGGTTTATTCTCTTCAGACCGAACGTTTCCCGCATGGAAACGGGGCGGCGACCTGAAAAAAGAGGGGAATCGTGGACCCCTTCCAGCCGTTCCTGTCAGTTTGGGGCTTGTGTGGAAATCTGCCGAGGCGCTATGTGATCGGAAAAGTGTGAGAACTGTGAGAGCGAAACCGTGAGGACAAAGACGCGGACAGGTGGTCCGGCACCGGCAGGCATGGGACGCGATCCGCACAAATCTCGCTGGGGAACCACGCGGGAAAACCGTTCTGAAGAGCGGTTTTGGAAAGAATGGGAGTCCGTCTTTTGGTACAAACGGGTCTGAAAATTGATTGAACTGTCCAAACGAAGGCCTACCGTCACGTGAATTCAGCCGAACCGTCTCAATCCAGCCGCTTTGTCGTCGGGCTCGACCTTGGGACCACGAACTCTGCTCTGGCGTTCGTCGACACACAAGACAAGACTCGACGTATTCAGACACTCCTCGTCCCTCAGGTGGTCGCGCCGGGTGTCATTGAGCCGCGAGAGACGCTGCCGTCTTTCCTCTATCAGCCGGCGACGGGCGAGTTCACGGCCGAATCGCTTCGTCTTCCCTGGGGAGAAAGTCCGGCGGAAATTGTGGGACAGTTTGCACGGGACCATGGGACACTGGTTCCCGGTCGCTTGATTTCGTCGGCCAAGTCGTGGCTGTGTCATAACGGAGTCGATCGGACGGCCGACCTGCTCCCCTGGCAGGGGGCCGAGGACGTCCAGCGAATGTCACCTGTCACGGTGAGTTCCCGGTATCTCGAACATTTCCGTCAGGCCTGGGATGCCCAGTTCCCGGAGTATCCGCTCGCCGATCAGGATTTCGTGCTGACGATTCCCGCTTCGTTTGACGAGGTGGCCCGCGAACTGACGATCCGGGCTGCACGGCAGGCGGGACTGCAGCGCGTCGTGTTGATCGAAGAACCGCAGGCCGCCTTTTATGCATGGATCGACAAAAATTCGCAGACCTGGAATCAGCTTGTCACACCGGGCCAGAACATCCTGATCTGCGACGTGGGTGGGGGGACGACCGACTTCACGTTGATCCGTGTCCGTAGCGGACGAGACGGGCTGGTTCAGTTTCACCGCGTGGCGGTCGGCGAACACCTGATCCTTGGCGGTGACAATTTCGACCTGGCCCTGGCCCATCACCTGGAACAGCGGCTGAAGCCGGGAGGCCAACTGGAACCGCGGCAATGGAGCGTTCTCGTGCGGAGTTGTCGTCAGCTCAAAGAGGTGCTGATGGGTGACAACGCCCCTGACAGTTGGACGCTGACGCTGCCGGGCAGCGGCTCGAAACTCATCGGTGGGTCGATTCAGGTCCCGGTACAACGGAGCGAAGCGGAATCGATTCTGGCAGAGGGTTTCTTTCCCGAAGTCCCCTTCGATGCGAAGCCGGTCGCCTCGGCATCCGGGTTTCAGGAATTCGGTCTCCCCTACGCTCCCGATCCGGCGATCACCAAGTATCTGGCGACGTTCCTTTCGTCGCACAGGTTTGAGAGCGATGGCGAGTCCCCCCCCACGACGGATGAAGTACCTTCCGGAGGCCAGGCTTCGCACCCACCGGAAGCAGAGCCCCCACTGGCGATTCTCTTCAACGGCGGCGTCTTTGGTTCACCGCTACTCCGTCGACGCCTGATTCAGTCGCTGGAACAGTGGTTCCGTCGGCCCGGTTCCCACTGGTCTCCCACGGAACTTGAGAACGACCGGCTGGACCTGGCCGTCGCGCGGGGGGCTGCGTACTACGGAATGGTTCGCCGCGGCGAAGGGGTTCGCATTGCGGCAGGACTCGCACGCACATACTACATCGGGGTCGAGCGAAGCGTCTCCGCACCAGCAGACGCCGCGCAAGCAAGTTCCAATCGCGAAAGTCCTCTCGCCGCACTCTGTCTGCTCCCTGCGGGCATTGAACCGGGCCAGGAAGTCGATCTGACGCACCACCAGTTTGAACTGCGTGTGTCGCAGCCGATCGAGTTTCCGTTGTATGTGTCGAGTACCCGGTTAACGGATCGACCGGGAGATCTGCTCGCTGTCGATCCCGAGCAGATCAAAGCCTTGCCACCGATTCGCACGGTACTGAAGACGGGGAAATCGAAAGAGGCCGATACCGTCACCGTCATTCTGAAAGCCCGCCTTACCGAGATCGGGACGCTCGATCTGTGGTGCAGCGAAGTCGACGGGAAGCGGACCTGGAAACTGCTGTTCGATGTCCGTTCCACAACCCAGACCGACCTGTCCGCTCACGACGCGGCGGGGGAACGTCAGGGACTGTTCGACGAAGAACTGGTGCAGTCCGCCAAAGCGGTGATCAGAAACAGTTTCGGTCTCGAGGCGACCGATCAGCCGCGAAAAGACCCACCGGTGTCGAACGTGGCGAAACGGCTGGTCGAAGTCCTGAAGCTGGAACGGGAGGAATGGCCGACATCCCTGCTGCGGCAGCTTTGGGATGCCCTGATCGAAGCAGAAGGTGGTCGGCGGTTGAGTGCGGATCACGAAGCCCGATGGCTCAATCTCACAGGGTACGCTCTCCGTCCCGGATACGGACTGGCCGTGGATGACTGGCGATGTAATGAGACCTGGAAGCTGTTACAGGGAAAGCTCCTCTTCGCGACGACAGCGGTGCGGGCCGAGTGGTACATCCTGTGGCGGCGCGTGGCGGGGGGACTGACGACCGGCCAGCAGCAATCGCTGGCCGCTCCTTTGATCAGTCAGATCCGACAAGCGGTCCGAAACCCCGCTGCCAAAAGCAAGTCGGCTGGATTCGGCACCAACACGCACGAATCGGCAGAACTGGTCAGACTTCTCGGAGCGTGCGAGTTACTGCCGGTCGCGCACAAGCGTGAACTGGGGGATCTGCTGCTCGAAATGCTCGGACGCCCTCGTTTCGCGGCGCTGGCGTCGGCAACCTACTGGGCGCTGGGACGAATTGGCGCACGTCGACCCGTCTATGGTCCTTTGAACTCGGTCGTTCCAGCGGATGTGGCGGCGCGCTGGTTGAAATCGCTGGCGGAACTCGATCTGACCGATAGTCTCGCGGCCTTTGCCGTGATGCAGATGGGACGCCGGACGGGCGACCGTTACCGAGACATCGACGAAGCGACCAGAACCTCGGTCCTGCAGACGCTGAAGCGAGCCGGAGTCCCACGCCACTATCGGGATCTCATCGCGGAAGTTGGCAATCTCGAGTCGGAAGAACAGGCACTGGTGATGGGCGATTCGCTGCCGAAGGGCCTGCGGATCCTCTAGACTGCACTGTAAACGACATTGTTGAGCACGGGTGTTTGAGTCGACGTACGAGGCTGGTGATGTTACGAGTGAAATTGTTTGCGCAGGCGAAGCAACTGGTGGGGAGTCCCCAGGTGGAACTCCCCTGGGCCGATGGTCAGTCGGTAACCGAACTGAAGCAGCAACTCGGCGAACAGTACCCTCAACTTCAATCGCTGCTCCCCCGCTTGCTGGTTGCGGTCAATAGTGAGTACGCCGGGAACGAACAGACGATTACGACACGGGACGAAGTCGCCTGTTTCCCGCCGGTCAGCGGCGGCTAAACTGGACTTCCACTCCGCCAATACGGAAACCCCCTGCCACTGACCTCTGGATCGAACAGCCCGACATGATCTCACTCACGCACGATCCCATCGATTATCACGCTTTGACGGAATCGGTCCGGTCGACTCAATCAGGGGCCGTCGTCCTGTTTCTCGGAACCGTCCGCGAAATGACCCACGGTCGTCGGACGCTCGCGCTCAACTATGAAGGCTATCCCGAAATGGCCGAAGTGAAGCTCGCGGAACTGGAAACGGCAGCCCGGGCGAGATGGCCCGTGGATCGCGTGGCGATCGTTCACCGTCTGGGACGGCTTGAGCTGGGGGATATCAGTGTGGCGGTTGCCGTCAGTTGTCCGCACCGGAAAGCGGCGTTCGAAGCGGGCCAGTTTCTGATCGATGAACTGAAAGTCTCCGTCCCGATCTGGAAGCAGGAAAACTGGAGCGACGGGACGACGGAATGGGTTCATCCCTCCGGCAAGCCCCAGGAGTCCTGACGGACAGGACGCCGACACAAGGGGCGGCCAGCTCTGCGGTTCGGGGACTTCTCAGGAATTTCTTTCTTCCTGACGTAAAGTGGCATCCCAAGCGGTAGACTGGATGTGTCCAGATCTCACGGAACGACGCTTTCTCGGTTAGTACGCCAATGTTGCCAGAGCTCCCCTTAATCGATTCCTTTGGCCGGTTGCACAACAACCTGCGGATCAGCGTCACCGATCGATGCAACATTCGCTGCTTCTATTGCATGCCGGCCGAAGACGTGCAGTTCATGGAGAAATCCGAGCTGCTGACGTTCGAAGAAATCGAGCGATTCGTGCGGATCGCCGTTCCCCTGGGGATCGACAAACTTCGTTTAACAGGGGGCGAACCCCTCGTCCGCCGGGAACTGAAAGAGCTTGTGTCCCGTCTGGCTGCGATCGACGGGATCAAGGATATTGGTCTTACGACCAATGGGATCCTGCTCGCCGATCAGGCCGAAGGCTTGTACAAGGCGGGACTTCGACGGATCAACGTCAGTCTGGATGCCCTGACGCCGGAAAAGTTTAAGAAGTTCACTCGTCGTGAAGGCTTTGAACGAGTCATCGAAGGGATTCAAGCGGCACAGCAGGCCGGTTTCCAGCCGGTCAAGATCAACGCCGTCTCGGTACGGGGCATGACCGAGGAAGAACTGGTTCCGTTCGGGCACTTCGCCCGCGAGATGGGTGTCGAAGTCCGGTTCATCGAATACATGCCGCTCGACGCCGACAACGCCTGGGAACGAGGTAAGGTCCTGTACGCCCACGAAATCGTCGAACGACTGTCGGCGGAAATCATGCCCCTGCGTTCCCTCGATCCCGACGCAGGAGATGGCCATGGTGGACCTGCGACCGATTTCGTGTTCGAAGATGGGATTGGCCGAATCGGGTTCATCTCGTCCGTGAGCCAGCCCTTCTGCATGAGCTGTAACCGCATCCGCATCACGGCCGACGGCAAACTGCGCAACTGCCTGTTCAGTCTGGATGAAACCGACGTCCGGAGCCTGCTGCGGAGCGGTGCGGCCGATCAGCAGATCGTCGACGCCATCCGGGCCAGCGTCGCCGCTAAGAAAGAGGGGCACGAAATCAACACCGCCCGCTTCATCCAGCCAGCTCGCCCGATGCACTCCATCGGCGGTTGAATCTCCCGGATCTCGCTGCGTTCGGGGAGATTCCATTTCACCACTGAGGAATTCGTTCGATCAAAAACACCGTGCGGTGAACCACAACAGAAAGAACCGTCATGAAGTTCGGAACGGGTTTCTCGATCGCCGGTCAATTCAGACGACGCACTGACCACAGACCACGAGCGGCAAGAGACCGCTCGCTCGCTCTGAACCGCTGGGCGACCCTCTACATCGTGGCCGCAGCGGTCTGGCTGTCGGCGGGACAGTTGAACGCTCAAGGCCCAGCAAGCACATCGCAAGCGAAGGCAGAACCGCTCGCTCCTCTGCAGCAGGAGTCCTCGCAAACGCCTGCCGACGATCCTCCCGTTCAGGCAGAAGCACCCGCAAGAGAAACCGATTGCAACGAAAAACCGCTGCCAGAGAAAGATCCATTTGATCGTGGTTTCGGCGAGGTCGAAGTACCGGGACGTGTGATTGATGCTCAGGGAAAACCCGTCGCGAAGGCACAGATTTTCTGGAAGAACTGGGGTGTTCGTGTGCCGGTGCGGAAAGCACTCTCCGATGAAGACGGCCACTTCGTGATCTCGACCTTCCGTCAGAATCCCGCGATCGGGGCGAATCGGCGACTTGATCCGGACGAGATCAACAAGAACAGACTGCTGAAAACGTCCATCATCGCAACGGCTCCAGGGTATGGCTTCGGCACCGTGATCGACGGGGACGGGATCACCATCCAACTCGTGCCCGACGATCCGATCGTGGGACGGGTTCTGAATGAAAGCGGGCAACCGGTCCGAGGAGCCAAAGTACGAGTCCGCGACGTTCTTTGGCCACGTCGAGACAATGATCCGATCGTCCAGTTGGAAAATCGTCAGGGAGACGGATCCGTTGTTCCTGTCCCTGCCGGTGAAGGTCTGGATCCCTGGCTTTCAGCCATTCGTCAAGCCGCGAATATGAACGATTATTTCGTTGCGCGTCAGTATGTGGTGGGACTGATCCAGGCGAATTTTCTGGGAAATCGACCCGCTGTTTACGCTCCGCTCGTCCCCCCGGTCGTCACAGACGACGAGGGCCATTTCGAACTCCGGGGCGTCGGTCGGGAACGAGTCGCCGAGCTCTACATCGATGGAGTGCCGGATCACGCGTCGGTATTGGTCCTGGTTGCCAATCGGTTGCTCGAATCGCCGATCGTTGTCGCTGCGCAAAGCGAGTCCGTGAAGAAACTCATTTCGAATCCCGGTCGTGACCTGACCGTTTTTGGAAGACAGCTCGAGCTGACGCTTCCGGCAGGACGGACGATCCAAGGGGTCGTGACCGACCGGGGAACGGGACTCCCTTTATCGGGGCTGCGCGTCGTCGGGCCGGCCGTGACGCGGATCGAGTATCCCGGCTACGACCGTTTCTTCACCACCACCGATCATGAAGGACGCTACCGAATCGAGAGCTTTCCCCTGACGCAGCAAGCGTTTTTCAAAGTCGAAGCCGGTCAGGACAGGGACCTCGAACCGATCGATCCGGAAGAACTCCCCTACTTCAGTCGTGAGATCACTTTGAACGTGGCCTCAGGCACCGGCGTCATTCAGGCGGATGTGCCGTTATCCCGGGGAATCTGGATCACTGGAAAGGTGGTTGATGATATTTCTGGCGAGGGGCTGATGGACGCGACCGTCGAGTATCACGTCTTCAAGGACAATCCTCATCTAAAAAAGGAGCTGGAACAAAATTCTCCTCCTGAATTCGAGACAGGTGTGCGCACGAAGCCGGATGGTTCATTCCGCTTGCGTGCGTTGCCAGGGCGAGGGATCGTGACGGCGAATGGCTTTCGCTATCTGGAAGGGATCGGTGCTGATGCGATCAAAGGGTTAAAGAACGACGAATATCGTGAAACCCTCTATCAACCGGGGGGATTCAGTCCCTACATCCGCAGTACGACAATCGAGGTCAACATCGACGATGAGACCGCGACGTACGAATGTGAGTTGCGGCTGGTCAAAGGGAAGAGCCGGGTTGTCACGGTCATCGATCCCTCGGGCGAGCCTCTGACGGATCTGGAAGCGAGCGGGTTGAATCATCAGGTTCAAAATCCGATCTCCAAAATCAAAGGCGACATGCTCGACATCACCAATCTCTATCCGGGTGAACGGCGAGAAGTCGTGGCTCGAAGTGTCTCCAGAAAGTTGATGGGGATGGCCCTCGTGACGGACGAGAACGACGATCCCATCACGCTGAAACTCCAGCCTTGGGCCAGCGTGAGCGGTCGACTGGTTGACGACGCAGGCGAACCTCGCTCACGGGGATTACGCATTCAGCTCGACGACGGCAAACTGCCCATTCATACTCTCAATGGCCTGCAGTACGACAAGCAGGAATTTTTGATTGATGCGGAGGGAAAGTTTGAAATTATCGGCATGGTACCAGGTGCAACGTACCGGCTGTCCGTAATCGAGGGAGGAGTTCTCTGGCTCGGGAACGCCACGAACATTTTTAGGTTGAAGCCCGACGAAGTCCGACAACTGGGTGACGTGAAGGTGATGAAACGAGAATAACGAGTGGTTGAATCGACAGGGTAAATTGAGGGAGAGTATTTCTTGTTTGAGCGAATCGCGAGAACGTTCGAAGGCACGACAGCCGTCGTGATCGGAGCGGGTGGAATCGGAGCGGAAATTGTGCGGCAGCTCGGCGGCAACGTCGCCAGACTGGTAGTCGCCGACCAGAACGATCAACTGCTGTCATCATTATTGAGTCAACACGGTGCGTCGAAGCTTTTTGTCCATAACCTCGATGTGGGCGATGCCTCTGCTGTGGCAACGTTCTTTGCCGAGTTAGACGCGACCGTGGGGTCGCCTGATCTCCTGTTCTATACAGCAGGGATCCTCAATATCGAATCGCTGGCTGAGATGTCGGCAGAGAAGTGGCAGAAGACCGTGCAGGTAAACCTGAACGGTGCCTACTTCTGCGTGCAAGCCGCAGCGGATCGAATGAAGAAGCAGAAACGTGGAAGCATCATCGTGCTTGGTTCGATTGCCGGCACGAAAGCCAGATCCGGTTCCCGCGTTAATCCTGTGTATAATGCAACCAAGGCTGGGCTGGCGGCGTTCGTGAACGGGGCCGCGATGCAGTTCCGCCCACATGGAATCCGAATCAATTGTATCTCACCCGGCCCAACGGCCACCCAAATGATGAACTTGCAGCCAGCCCAAGTGCATGCAGCGGTCAGCGAGATGACTCTGGATGGCCGAATGAACGACCCGGCAGAAGTCGCGGAACTGGCCCTCTTCATTGCCGGGCATGGACGATTTACGGGAGAAGAAATCTGTATGGGGGGCGGCGCGGGGTTGGGAGGGTGATCATCAGAAGTCATTTTATTGAAAAGACTTCTGGTGCGCTGATTCGGGGGATTTCGCTGCGTCGGACCGATTTGAGCTGAAATCGTCCGTCCCGCGAATTCTTTCCACATTGACGGGGACTGATGGCTGCCGATAGGGTTTTCATTGGTCCCGCAATTTGAGATAGACAGGGTTTGTGAATGCTTCGAATCAATCAAGGTCAGTCCCGTCCCTTCTGTGACGGTGTCTCGCGACGACGATTTCTGGAGGTAGGCTCGCTGGGGGTGTTCGGATTGAGCCTGTCGTCGCTGCTGCGGAATGATGCCCGCGCGGCGGATGACTCCAGCCGGTTTTCACGAACTTCGAAGCGTTCGGTAATTCTCATCTGGCAGCATGGGGGCCCGTCACAACTCGACACCTTCGATATGAAGCCGCTGGCTCCAGCCGAAATTCGAGGCCCCTATCGGTCGATCGCCTCCTCGTTGCCAGGACTCGATGTCAGCGAGCTTTGCCCCGAACAGGCAAAGGTGATGGATAAGTGCACGGTCATTCGCAGCTTCACTCACGGTGACGGCGATCACTGGGCGGCCGCCCACTGGATGTTGACCGGGCGAACTGGAGCCAACGGTTCGGACCGCGTTCCGCGTCAGCCCTCGATGTCGGCCGTCGCGTCGCACTTGCTGGGACCTCGACGTAGTGGCGTCTTGACGACCGTCAACATGAACGACGGTGGCTTT